>JAJYIC010000006.1 GCA_021790295.1 Pseudomonadota bacterium
ATCTCCGCGAGAAGGCAGCGCTCGTTCTCTTCGGCGGTGGCGACAAGCGCCTCGGCGCCGCCGTACTCGGGGCGTCTTTCGGCCGCCTCGTGGAAGCGGGCGATCTCTTCGGCGAGCCTTTCGAGCAAAGAGGCCGAGAGGCGTCCCGCAAGCGCGAGGCGATCGAAAAGGAGCGACTCATCGAAGCGGGCCATGACGACGACCCAATCGACCGCCGCGCCGTTTTGGCCGAAGAGAACGCGGCCATCGAGGCGGGAGAGAGCGCGCACTTCGAGATAAAGGCTCGGCGCCGTGCGGCGATTGAGCGCGAGTTCGGCCTCGCAGGCTCCGCGCCGCCGCTCGGCCGAAGAGAAGTCGAGATAAGGGTAGCGCACCGCGCGTTTCAACTTGTAGGCCCTCTCTCCGGCGAGAAAGACGAGCGAAATGTGGGTTTCGATGAGTTCGACCCGCTTGACGGTCGCGCCGTAAGAGGAAGGGTCACGCAAAAAGGCGATGACCGCGCTTTGGTCCTCTTTCATCGCCTGCCTCGGGTTTGCCCCGGGGTTGTTCATTGCCTTCCTCCGTTAGCCTTTGCGAGAGCGCGCCCGCCCCGTCCTCGCACGTGGCTATAAACGCCCTCTATTGATTTGTAGTGTCGTTTCGGTTTCGAAGTTCGCCTGGAGCTTGACATCCGGCGATCTTGCGAACTTCGAAACCACGACACTAGGAAGGATCGCGATTTCGTCGTAGGAGCGGGAAGGCTCTCCTTCGCCGCAGAAAGACGCCGATGGTTTCCCGCTCTCTCCTTTTTCTCCCTTTGCTCGTTCTCGCCTTTTCCCCGGCTTTCGCGCAACAGCCTTTGCGCGGGGAAGAAAGCGGGCGCCACTTTTGCCAGCAAAGCGTCTCTTTCCGCCTCGCCGATAAGGGGCGAGTCTTGAAACGGTTCCGGCGCTTTATCGGCATGTGGAGCGATGGGGCCTGGGACGTGCGGACCTGCGCCGCTCTGATCGTCGAAAATGTCGCGGCGAACGGCATCGCCTCGATCCTTTATATCTATGGCCCTATGGGGCCGGATCAGCCGGGCCCGGGGGGAGTCTTGCGCGGCACCGGCATCATCAACGACGGCGCCTTGAAGTTCGACGACGCCAAAGGCGACGCCTTTTCCTTCCGCCCCGGTCTCGTCGATCTCGACGGCGAGATGACGAGCCCCGACGGCGAGAATTATCGCTCGGTCTTCAAACAGAGTTTCTAGCCTCTCTTTGCGGGGGCAAGGCTCGCGCGTTGACGGCCGCGGCCTTCATGCCCAGATTTTGCCCGCGCCTTTCAGGAAAGGCGCCCGAATGCGGATAGGGTCGTGTCAGAGCCCGGTGAACATCTTCGCTCAGAGCGCTTTGAGGCGCCTTCGCAAAGGGTCTCGCAAACCGCGGTTCCCTCGCCGATCGCCGAACTCAACGAGCGCAGCCGCGAGATCTTTCGCCTCATCGTCGACGGTTTTGTCGCCACCGGCGAACCGGTCGGCTCGCGCACCCTTTCGCGCCGGCTGGAGCGCAACCTGTCGCCGGCGACAATCCGCAATGTGATGGCCGATCTCGAAGAGTTGGGGCTTCTCTACGCTCCTCATACCTCGGCCGGCCGCCTGCCGACCGAGGCGGGCTTGCGCCTTTTTGTCCATGGCCTTCTCGAGATCGGGCATCTCGGCGAAGAGGAGCGGCACAGCATCGAAAGCCTTTGCGCCGCCCACGGCAAAAGCCTCGGGCAGATGCTGGAGAAGGCGGGGGAAGCGGTCTCGGGGCTTTCCCATTGCGCCGGGATCGTGCTCGCCCCCAAACAGGAGCGGCCGCTCAAACATGTGGAATTCATCCATCTGGGACCCGGCCGCGCGCTTGTCGTTCTCGTCACCGAAGACGGGCTGGTCGAGAACCGGGTGATCGAAGTGCCTCTCGGCCTGCCGCCGTCTTCGCTCGTTTCCGCCGCCAATTACCTGAACGCGCGGCTCGTCGGGCGCACTCTCGAAGAGGCGAAGGCGGGTGTCGCCGCGGAAATCGACACGGAGCGCGCGCAACTCGACGAACTGACGACGCGGCTTGTCGAGACGGGGCTTGCGAGCTGGGCCGGGGGCGAGGGAGAGAGCGCTCTCATCTTGCGCGGCCAGGCCAATCTTCTCGACGACGTCACCGCTCTCGCCGATCTTGAAAGGTTGAGGCGGCTTTTCGAAATGCTGGAAGCGCGCGAGACGATCGTGCGCCTTTTGGAGGCGAGTCGCCAAGGCGAAGGGGTGCAGATCTATATCGGCGCCGAAAACCCTCTTTTCGGAGTTTCCGGCTGCTCGATGGTGATCGCTCCCTACCGCAACAGCCGTGCGCAGATCGTCGGCGCGATCGGGGTGATCGGCCCGACCCGGATCAATTATGCGCGCATCATCCCGATGGTGGATTATACCGCGAAGGTTATCGGACGTCTGATGGGATAAAGGGATCGATGGACGAGGCGAGCGAGGAGATGGGGAAAAAACGCAACGCCGAGGAGCCGGAGGTTGCCGAGGGCGGGGATCACGCCGGCGAGCCGGCTTCGCCCGAAGAGCGCGCGAGCGCGCTCGAAACCGAACTCGCGGAGATGAAGGATCGCATGCTGCGCGCCCTCGCCGAAGCCGAGAACACGCGGCGCCGCGCCGCCCGCGAGCGCGAGGAGATGCAGAAATACGCAATCGCCGGCTTTGCCCGCGATCTCCTCAATGCCGCCGACAATCTGCGCCGGGCGCTCGAAAGCGCGCCCCCCTCGGAAATCACCGATGCGCGCGTAGAGAGCCTTCTCGCGGGCGTCGCCGCGACCGAGCGCGAGCTCCTCGCGGCTTTCGAACGCCACGGCATACGCCGCATCGATCCCAAAGGCGAACGTTTCGACCACAACGCTCACCAGGCCATCTACGAGGTGGAAAGGGAGGCGACGCCGGGCGGGACGATCGTCGAGGTTCTGCAACCGGGCTACCTTTTGTTCGACCGCCTTTTGCGCCCGGCGATGGTCGGGGTCGCCAAGGAAAAGGCGAAGCCTTCCGCCTCTCCCGAAGGGGGGCAAGGAAACGGCAAGGGCGGCGGCGGAACGGAAGGGGAAAGTCCGGAAAGCCCCGAGAACCCCGGATGAGTCGGCAAAAGAAATGGCTCGCGCGGGGGGCGGGAGGCGCTTGTTGCCGGGCGTCCCGCGCTCACCTATATAAGCCAAGTCGCTATCCGACTGAATAATCACTCCCCGGGGGGAGCGGACGGTGCTTCTTTGGGCCGTCCAGTCCCGCTCTTGACGAGAGGTTTCCATGAGCAAGGTCATCGGTATCGATCTCGGCACCACGAACTCTTGCGTCGCGGTGATGGAGGGAAAGACCGCCAAGGTGATCGAGAACGCCGAGGGGATGCGGACAACCCCCTCGATGGTCGCATTTACCGATTCAGGCGAACGCCTCGTCGGCCAGTCGGCGAAACGTCAGGCGGTGACCAACCCCGAAAACACGCTTTTCGCGATCAAGCGTCTGATCGGCCGCCGCTTTAGCGACCCGATGGTCAAGCGGGGCATGGAACTTGTCGCCTATAAGATCATCAACGGCGAGAACGGCGACGCCTGGGTCGAAAGCCGCGGCAAGAAATACGCCCCCTCGCAGATCAGCGCCTTTGTCCTGCAAAAGATGAAGGAGACGGCCGAAGCCTATCTCGGCGAAAGCGTCACCCAGGCCGTCATTACCGTGCCCGCCTATTTCAACGACAGCCAGAGGCAGGCGACCAAGGACGCCGGGCGTATCGCCGGGCTCGAGGTGTTGCGCATCATCAACGAGCCGACGGCGGCCGCTCTCGCCTATGGGATGGAAAGAAAAGGCAGCGGCACGATCGCCGTCTACGACCTCGGAGGCGGCACCTTCGACATCTCGATCCTCGAGATCGGCGACGGCGTCTTCGAGGTGAAATCGACGAACGGCGACACCTTTCTCGGCGGCGAAGACTTCGACAAGAAGGTCATCGACTATCTCGCCGAAGAATTCCGCAAGGAGCAGGGGATCGACCTCAGAAGCGACAGGCTCGCCTTGCAAAGGCTCAAAGAGGCCGCGGAAAAAGCCAAGATCGAGCTCAGTTCCGCGGTCCAGACCGAGGTCAACCTGCCCTTCATCACCGCCGACCAACACGGGCCGAAACACCTCAATATCAAGCTGACGCGGGCAAAGCTCGAAGCCCTCGTCGACGACCTCATCGAAAGGACCGTCGGCCCTTGCCGCAATGCGCTCAAGGATGCGGGGCTGAAGCCGACCGAGATCAACGAGGTGATCCTCGTCGGCGGTATGACGCGAATGCCCAAGGTCATCGAGACGGTCAAGCAATTCTTCGGCAAGGAGCCCAACCGCAGCGTCAATCCGGACGAGGTCGTGGCGGTCGGCGCGGCGATCCAGGCGGGGGTTCTCAAAGGCGAGGTCAAGGACGTTCTTCTGTTGGACGTTACCCCTCTCTCTCTCGGCATCGAGACTTTGGGCGGCGTCTTTACCCGGCTCATCGATCGCAACACCACGATCCCGACAAAAAAGAGCCAGATCTTTTCGACGGCCGAAGACAGTCAGACGGCGGTCACCATCCGCGTCTTCCAAGGCGAACGCGAGATGGCCGCCGACAACAAGCTTCTCGGGCAATTCGATCTCGTCGGCATCCCGCCGGCGCCGCGCGGCATACCCCAGGTCGAGGTCACCTTCGACATCGACGCCAACGGCATCGTCCAGGTCTCGGCCAAGGACAAGGCGACGAGCCGCGAGCAGCAAATCCGCATCCAGGCCTCGGGCGGCCTCAGCGAGGGCGACATCGAGCGCATGGTCAAGGACGCCGAAGCGCACGCCGAAGAAGACAAGAAAAAGCGCGAACTGGTCGAAGCGAAAAACCACGCCGACGCGCTCGTCCACGCCACCGAACGCACGATCAAGGAAGCGGGCGACAAGCTTTCCGCAAGCGAGCGCGAGCCGGTCGAAAGCGCCATCCAGGCGCTGAAAGAGGCGGCGGCGGGAGAGGATGTCGAAACCATCAAGGCAAAGACCGAGGCCCTCTCTCAGGTCTCGATGAAAGTCGGAGAGGCGCTATACAAAGCGGGCCAAGCGCAGCAGGCTTCCCCCTCCGAGGGCGCGCCTCCGGGCGCCGGCAGCGAAAAGGTCGTCGACGCCGATTTCGAAGAGGTCGACGACCAGAAAAAGCGGGGCTCCGGCTAGACTGCGCCGAAGCGAGGCGCGGGGTGAGGCGGGCTGCCCTCGGGGTGACGGGCGGCGGCAATCTTTCTCTCAAAGACGCTGATGGCTAAGCAGGATTATTACGAAACGCTCGGCGTCTCGAAAGGAGCAAGCGGGGAGGACATCAAGCGGGCTTTCCGCAAGCTCGCGATGCAGCACCACCCCGATCGCAATTCCGGAGACAAGGGCGCCGAACAGAAATTCAAGGACATCAACGAAGCCTACGACGTTCTGAAAGACGAACAAAAGCGCGCCGCCTACGACCGCTACGGTCATGCCGCCTTCGATCAGGCGGGCGCGCGCGGGCCTTCCGATTTCGGCGGCGGCTTTGCTGACATTTTCGACGAGATGTTCGGCGAGTTCATGGGCGGGGGAAGACGGCGCGAGGGCGCCTCGGGCCGCGGCAACGACCTGCGTTATAATCTCGAAATCATTCTCGAAGACGCCTTTCGCGGCAAGCAGACGACGATCCGCGTCGCCACTTTCGTCAATTGCGAACACTGCCACGGCGCCGGCGCCGAGCCCGGCTCCAAACCGGTTGCCTGCCCGACCTGCCACGGGCGGGGACGGGTGCGGGCGACCCAGGGATTTTTCACCATCGAACGCACCTGCCCCTCGTGCCAGGGTGCGGGGCGGGTGATCGAAAAGCCTTGCCGCGCTTGCGCCGGCCAGGGGCGGGCGCGGCGCGAAAAGACCTTGTCGGTCAACATCCCGCCGGGGGTCGAGGACGGCACCCGGATACGCCTTGCCGGAGAAGGCGAGGTCGGCGTGCGCGGCGGCTCGGCCGGCGATCTTTATCTTTTTGTCAGCGTCGCGCCGCACCGGCTTTTTCAACGCGAAGGCGCCAACATCCACTGCCGCGTGCCTTTGCCGATGACGACGGCCGCTCTCGGAGGGGTGATCGAGGTGCCGACGGTCGACGGCGGGCGCGCCCGCATCACCGTGCCGCAAGGCACGCAATCCGGCCGCCAGTTCCGCCTCAAAGGCAAGGGCATGCCGGTCCTGCGCTCGGCCGCTCGCGGCGACATGTTCATCCAGGCGATGGTCGAAACCCCGGTCAATCTGACAAAACGCCAGCAGGAGCTTTTGCGCGAATTCGAAAAGGAAGGCGACCGCGGGACCCACCCCGAAAGCGAAGGATTTTTCGCCCGGGTGAGGGAGTTTTTCGAAGACCTTCGGGAGTAGCCTTCGGGCAGGTTTTCCTTGGCGCCCGCGGCGCGCCCGGGAAGGCTTCAACCGGGCGCGCAAGGCCCCTGCGCCAAAGGCTCGGGGCAAAGGCTTCCCGCGGCGCACCACCAGGTAGGTTCCAACAAAGAGAGAGCGCGAGAGGCGCGTTCGGCGGCAAGGCGGTCGGCGAAAAGGGCAAAACAGGTGGCCCCGCTTCCGCTCATGCGGGCGAGAAGGGCGCCTTCGAGCGAAGAAAGCCGCGCGAGCACCGACGCGATTTCGGGGAGGAGGCCCTGCGCGGCTTCGGTCAAATCGTTGCGTCGCGAGGCAAGGGTTTCGGCAAGCGCGAAAACATCGCGCGGCATTCGTCGAAAGCGCCCCTTTTTGCTGAAACGGCCGCTGCGGGCGGCGTAGACTTGGGCCGTCGGCAAGGCTTTCGCAGGGTTGGCGAGAAGGATCCCGCCCTGCGGCAGACCGGCAGCGGGTTTGAGCTTCTCGCCGATGCCCCCGACCCACACCGGACGCGCATAAAGAGAGGCCGGAACATCGGCGCCCAAAGTCGCGCCGAGCGCGGCAAGCGCGTTCTCGCCGATGGAGAGGCGCCAGTGTCGCACGAGAAGGCGCAACGCCGCAGCCGCATCGCTCGACCCGCCGCCCAAGCCCGAAGCGACCGGAAGGTTTTTTTCGAGGACGAACCGGGCTTTCGCGGCGATCCCCGCATGCCGGGCGAGAGCGCGCGCGGCGGCGAGGACGAGATTTTCCCCGCCGCTTGCGGCAAGGCTTTGCGCCTGCGGCCCTTCGAGCACGAGTTCAAGGCTTTGCCCGGGCGAGACCGAAAGGCGGTCGCCGATCGAGGGGAAGACGACGAGGCTGTCGAGAAGGTGATAGCCGTCGCCGCGCCGCCCGGTCAACTGCAGGTAGAGATTGACCTTCGCTGCGGCGAAGGCGCTCAGAGGCATTCCCGGGTCAGCCCCCTCCGGCCGGTCCGAGACCGCGTTCGAGCTTTGCTTCGATCGGCTTGATTCTGCTTTTTTTGGGCCCGAACTCTAAAGCCTGACGCCAGGCGAAACGCGCTTCTCGGGGGCGCCCGTCGCGCCAATAGGCGTCGCCCAAGTGATCGTTGATGGTCGGGTCGTCGGGGACGAGTTCGGTCGCCTTTTCGAGATATTTGACGGCGGCCACATAATCACCGAGATGGTAATGCGCCCAGCCGAGACTGTCGATGATGTAACCGTCGTCGGGCCGCAAAGACACGGCCTTTTCCAGGATCTTCAATCCGCGCCGAAGTTTCTCGCCGCGGTTGACCCATGAATAGCCGAGGTAATTGAGGACGAAAGGTTCATTGGGCTTCAACTTCAACGCCGCGAGGAGTGCCTTTTCGGCTTGACGCCAATGGCCGGAGCGATCGAGAGCGATGCCGAAGCTGTAATCGAGGGACCAGGGAACGGCGGCGCCGGACGCCTCGAGGCGCCCTATCGCCTCCCGATAGGCCTTTGCGGCATCGGCGAAACGTTTTGCGCTTCGCAACAGATCCCCCAGTTCGATCGGCGCCCCGGTCCATAAGGGCTCGGCCGCGGCCATCCCTTCGAGAAGGGCGATCGCCTTTGCGCTCTCGCCTGCCGCATCGAGATCGGCGGCGGCGCGCAAACGCGCCGACCAGGAATAGCGCGACGTCGAGGGAACCTGTGCGAGGACGGCAAGGCTTTGGCGGGGATGGCCTTCGGTGCTGAGGATGTCGGCGAGAAGAAGCTTCGGAGCTTCGCTCGCGGGGTCGAGAGCAAGCGAGAGGCGCGTGTACATCAAGGCGAGACCCCGCGTTTGGGCGGCGTCGAAGACGCTTGCGAGATCGAACAGAGCCTCGGCAAAGCCTTTTGCGGGCGAAGGCACGATCGGCCCCGGAGAGGCCGCCGGAGGATTGGCGAGAAGCGAGCGGGCGAAATCGCTCTCTCCGCTGGCCTTGAGGAAACGCCGGTAAAGGGCTTCAGCCTCCGTTTTGCGTCCATGTTCGAGATAGAACGTCGCGACCGCTTCCGTCAGGCGCCAGTTGAGGGTCCCCGTCGCCGCAAGCGCGCTTTTGAAATGCGCCTCCGCCTTGAGGGCGCGCCCGGCGTAATCGTCGATGAGCCCTTCCTCGAAAAATTTGAGAGGGGAAAAATCCTCGAACTGATCGAAAGCCTTGAGCGCGGTCAGGGCGCCGTCGAAATTCTTCACCCCCGCTTGCGCCCAGGCAAGAGCAAGGGGCCTGACGAAACGATGGATGCCTGCGCGCGGAAGCTTTTCCGCCGAAGCGAGGGCGGCTTCATCCTTCCCCGCTTTCATTTCCTCGATGAGGCGGACGAGACGGGCGGCGGCGTTATCGGGCTCGCGTTCGATTTCATGCGGCGAAAGAAGGCTCGCCTCGGCAAAGCGGCCGTTGAGAAGGGCGGCGAGAAGGGTGCGGGTGGTGATCTGCGGCGCGTTCGGGTCGGCCTGCCAAGCCCGTGTGAGCCAGGCATCGGCGGCGCCGTAATCGCGCAGCGTCAGGGCGTGAACGCCCGCGAGATAGGCGCCGAAAAGCGGCCGTGCCGGCTCTTCGGCTTTGGCTTCGGCCTTTGGCGCGTGCGGCAGAAGAAAAAGCGCCGCAAACGCCGCGACAAACCAGTGCGAGCGGCGGCGGCAAAGCATCGGGGTCACGTGTTTCATCCGTTCTCTCACAGGCGCAGCCGATCCCTCGACCTTACATGTTCGGGTAATTGGGTCCGCCCCCGCCTTCGGGCACGACCCATTCGATGTTCTGTTCGGGATCCTTGATGTCGCAGGTCTTGCAGTGAACGCAATTGGGAGCGTTGATCTGCAGATAAGGACCTTCTCCGCCGTCGACGATCTCATAGACCCCGGCAGGACAATAGCGCTGTTCGGGCGAATCATAGAGACGATAATTGACCTCGATCGCCTTTCTCGGGTCGCGCAGCCGCAAATGGGGGGGTTGATCCTCCTCATGGTTGGTGTTCGAGATGTAAACGGAGGAAAGCCGGTCGAAAGCGATCCTGCCGTCGGGCTTCGGATAGGAAATCGGGCGCGCCGCCCTTTTTTCGAGGAGCTGCTCGTGGTCGCGGTGATGGTGGAAAGTCCAGGGCGCGGCGCCGCGCAAAAGATAGGTGTCGAGAGCCGAATAGGCGAGGCCGCCCCAAAGGCCCCAGCGAAAGCTCGGACGGATATTGCGCACCGCTCTCAACTCCTGCCATACCCAGCTTTCCCTGAGCGCGCTTTCGACCTCGGCTTCGCGCTCCCCGCCAAGCCGGCGAAAGATGACTTCGGCGGCAACCATCCCCGATTTCATCGCCGTGTGGCTGCCTTTGATCTTGGCGACATTCAAAAAGCCGGCGGCGCAACCGATGACGGCCCCGCCCGGGAAATCGAGGCGCGGGATCGACTGCAGCCCGCCCTCGTTGAGGGCGCGGGCGCCATAGGAGATGCGCCGCGCGCCTTCGAAAAAGGGGCGGATCGCCGGATGGGTCTTGAACCTCTGGAATTCTTCGAAGGGGCTGAGATAAGGGTTCTTGTAATCGAGAGCGACGACAAACCCGACGGCGATGAATCGCGGCCCGAGATGGTAAAGGAACGAGCCGCCATAGGTGCCGGCATCGAGAGGCCAGCCGATCGTGTGGATGACGAGACCCTCCCGGTGCCGATCCGGCGCCGCCTCCCACAACTCTTTGATCCCGATCGCATAAGTCTGCGGATCGCGACCTTCGGAAAGGTGAAAGCGGTGGTTGAGGCGTTTTGTCAGGGAACCGCGGCAACCTTCGGCGAAAAGCGTCTCGACGGCGTAGAGTTCGACGCCGGGCTGGTAGCGTTCGGTCGGTTCGCCGTCCTTGCCGCGTCCCATCTCGCCGGTGGCGACGCCCTTGACCCGGCCCTCTTCGTCATAAAGGATTTCGGCCGCGGCAAAACCGGGATAGATCTCCACCCCCAAAGCCTCGGCCTCGCGCGCAAGCCAGCGGCAAAGATCGCCGAGGCTGATGATATAATTGCCCTCGTTCTTCATCTGCGGCGGCGTCGGCAGGGAAAGCGCGCGGTTTTGAGTCAAGAAAAGAAAGCGGTCTTCGCTCGCCGGCGTCTTGATGGGCGCGCCGCGTTCGCGCCAGTCGGGCAACAGCTCATCGAGAGCGCGCGGCTCCAACACCGCGCCGGAGAGGATATGGGCGCCGACTTCGGAGCCTTTTTCGACGACGCACACCGAGACCTCGCGGCCGGAAGCTGCCGCAAGCTGTTTCAAACGGATCGCCGCACCGAGGCCCGAAGGCCCGGCGCCGACGATGACGACGTCATACTCCATCCGTTCGCGCTGCATGCCCCACCCGGCGACGTTCTTTTCGGCGCCGACTATAAAGGATTGCGGCCGATTGGGGAGTGCCGGCGATTTCCCCTCGAATGGGAGGCCTGTTGCTGATGCCCGCGTCCTCGCCGCCGCGCTTTCCGCTCGAGCCGGGAGAGGCGGCCCTTCTGCTGGGCTGGTATGTCGAGATGGGCGCCGACGAAGCGATCGCCGAAAGGGCGCCGGACCGCTTGTCGCCGCGCCCCGCGCTCTCCCCTCGAATGGGCGACCCCCCGCGCGGAGCGCCGGCAAAAGCCGTCTCTGCGCCTCCCCTCTTCGCGCACTCCTCGTCCGAGGCCGCGCAATCGGCGCGGCGTCTTGCCGCCGAAGCCCAAAACACGGAAGCGCTCGCCCTGCGAATCGCCGCCTTCGACGCCTGCCCTCTCAAGCGCACGGCAACCCGCACCGTCTTTGCCGACGGGAACCAAGCGGCGCAGGTGATGATCATCGGCGAAGCGCCGGGGGCGGAAGAGGACCGGCTCGGGCGGCCTTTCGTCGGCCGCGCGGGCCAGCTTCTCGACCGCATGCTGGGGGCGATCGGGCTCGACCGCAAAGCCGTCCTCATCACCAACATCGTCTATTGGCGCCCGCCCGGAAACCGCACCCCGAGCGCCGCCGAGATCGCCTCCTGCCTGCCCTTTGTTCTGCGCCACATCGCTCTCGTCAAGCCGCGGGCGCTGCTCCTTTGCGGGGCGACGGCCGTCGGCGCGCTGATCCCCGAAGGCGGCGGCATCACGCGGCTGCGCGGGCGCTGGTTTCAGCTCGAAATCCCCGGCCTCGACGAGCCGGTTCCAACCCTGCCGACCTTTCACCCCGCCTTTCTTTTGCGCTCTCCCGAGAAAAAACGCGACGCCTGGCGCGATCTCCTTTCCTTGAAGGCCCGTCTCGACGCGCAAAGGAGGGATGGAGAAGGCTGAGAAGACCCCGAGGAGAAGGCTCTCGCTGCCCCCTCTTTTGTCGGGTATTCTCGAGCCCTTTTGCGAGGGAGCGACGCCGATGCCGGGACGCCTCGATGAGAGCCGGCCTTTTATCCCCGTCAATATCGCGCTTATGACGGTTTCGGACACGCGAAGCGAAGCGGACGACCGCTCGGGCCGCCTCCTCGCCGAACTGGCGAGCGCGGCAGGCCACAACATCGCTCAGCGCATCATCCTGCGCGACGAAAAGGAGGAAATCGCGGCGCAGCTTCGAGCCTGGATCGCCGACCCCGGGATCGATGTCGTGATCGCCACCGGAGGCACCGGCGTCACCGGGCGCGATGTCACCCCCGAAGCCTTCATGAGCGTTTACGAGAAGGAAATTCCCGGATTTGGCGAGCTTTTCCGCTTTCAGAGCTACGACAAGATCGGCACCTCGACGATCGAAAGCCGGGCCACCGCAGGGGTCGCGAGAGGCACCTATCTTTTCGCTTTGCCGGGCTCTCCCGGCGCCTGCCGCGACGCCTGGGAAGGGATCCTCGTTCATCAGCTCGACAACCGCTTCCGTCCTTGCAATTTTGTCGAGCTTTTGCCGCGCCTTATGGAGCATTTGCCGCGCTAGTTCAAAAGCCGCGTCTGGGGGCGAGGCGGCGTCGAGGGTGGGAATAGTGGCCGAGACGGGTGATTGTTCTTGATATGTTCCCATTTCTCGCTTATTCTCGTCGCGATGGAGATGCCCCAACCGCCAAAGGCGCGCAAAGGCCGAGGCGCGCTGACGAACGAAAGCGGCCGGTTCGAAAGCGAACGCCGCTTCTCTTTCGACGACGGCTTTTGCGAGAGCGAGGAGGAGGAAAGAGCCGTTGCGACGATCCTTAGCGCCGACTTGAGCCGCAGCGTCATCGCCCGCAACGAGTCGCCCGATATCGGCTTTGATCATTCGATCAATCCCTACCGCGGCTGCGAGCACGGCTGCATCTATTGTTATGCGCGCCCAAACCATGCCTATCTCGGCCTTTCGGCAGGGCTCGATTTCGAAACGAGGATCTTTTATAAGCCCAAAGCGGCCCAACTTCTCGCCGCCGAACTCTCCCGGAAAAGCTATCGCTGCCGCCCTTTAGCGCTCGGCAGCGCGACCGACCCCTACCAGCCCGTCGAACGCCGCCTGCGTCTCACGCGCGCCATCCTCGAAGTCTGCCGCGACCATCGCCAGCCGGTCACGATTGTCACCAAATCCGCGCTGATCGAGCGTGACCGCGATATCCTCGAGGCGATGGCGGCCGAGGGTCTTGCCGCCGTGACGATTTCGGTGACGACGCTCGATTCCGCTCTCGTTCGGGTGATGGAGCCGCGCGCCGCCAATCCCCGCCGCCGTCTGCAAACGATCAAATACCTTGCCGCCGCTCGAATCCCGAGCGCGGTTCTCGCCGCACCGATGATCCCCGCTCTCAACGATGCCGAACTCGAAGCGATCCTCGAGCAGGCTCGCCGCGCCGGAGCGATCGCGGCGGGCTATACGCTGTTGCGCCTTCCCTTGGAACTGAAGGCTCTCTTCGGGGAATGGCTCGAAACGCATTTCCCGGCAAAAAAGAAGCGTGTGCTCTCTCTCCTCGCGGATTGCCACGGCGGCACGCTTTACGACAGCGCGTGGTCGCGGAGAATGACCGGGAAAGGCCCTTACGCAGAGATGCTTGCCGCCCGTTTCGCCAGCGCGGCGAAACGGCTCGGGCTCTTGCCCCGCCCGTCGGTGCCGCTCGATGCGAGCCGCTTCAGCCCGCCGCCCTCTCTGGGCGGGCAGTTGCGCCTTTTTTGAGGATCCTGCGAGCGCCCGGAAAAGGCGGCTTTTCTTTAGAGCTTGAAGAGCCGCGCCGCATTGCCGCCGCGCACGGCCTCGCGCTCCGCAGGCGGCAAGCTGTCGACGCGCGCGAGGCAGCCCGCCATGTCGCCGATGTTGTGCGGGTAGTCCGAGCCGTACAAAACCTTGTCCGCCCCGCCGATCTCGAGGCAAAGCTTCAAGGCTTCGACCCGGTAGGTCACCGCATCGTAATAGATGCGGCGAAGGTAGCTGCTCGGCGGCTTTGAGATCTTCGCTCTTGCGGCGTTCATCTTCTCGAAGCACTGGTCGAGGCGTCCGGCGAGAAAGGGCAAGGTTCCGCCGGCATGGGAAGCGATCAGCTTCAAGTTCGAATAGCGGTCGAGAAAACCGTCGAAGATCATCCGTGCGAAAGAAAGCGTGGTGTCGACCATAAAGCCGACCGAGGCGATGAGGTTGAAAGAGGAGAGATCGAGCAGGGCGGCGCCGGGAGGCGCGCTCGGATGGACCAGGACCGGGAGCGCGAGGTCGTCGATCGCCTGCCAGATCGGTGCGAAGAGCGGATCGGTCAGAGAGCGTCCATCGATATTGGCGAGGACCATGACGCCGACGGCGCCATTTGCGGTGGCGCGTTTCAGTTCCTCGACGGCGTTCTGCGGATATTCCCAGGGCAGCGAACAGAACCAGCGGATGCGGTCGGGGTAACGGCGCTCGGCGAGCGCCATATCGTCGTTGACGATCCGCGCCGCCTCGAGGCTGACTTCGCGCCCGCCCCAATAGACGTTGGGGCAGGTGAGCGAGACGATCGCCATGCCGACCCCGGCCTCGTCCATGCGCCGGATCCGGGTTTCGTAATCGAAATGCCCGGGCATCAGCGTCATGAATGGGGCCCCGTCGAGGAAGACGCCTTCGGTTTTATCGAGGGTCGCTCTCAGCTCGTAATGAGGTTTGCCGTGCTGCCGCAAAAGCTCGAGCCAATCGCGATTGAGCATGTGGGTGTGGACATCGATGGCGATCATCTGCCCTCCTTTCGATCGATCATGAGGGAATGCCGAAGCCGCTTTGGCGAACCTCGAGCGGCTCCGTCACGAAACTTCGGCAACGGCTCCCCGGGCGACGAGGCGAGGCGCCGTCTCCCTCACCACGAACAAAGAGGCGGCAACGACGATCTGGCTCGCCACCGCCAGCCACAAGGCCGCCTCGAGGCCAAAACGGCTTGCGGCAAGGCCTCCGACCAGCGGCATCAGCGTGCCGCCGACGATGACCCCGAAGAAATTCGTCATGCCGAGCGCGGCGCCGCGCAACTCGTCCGCGACGAGCTCGCTGACAGAGGTGGCAAGGACGATCGGGAGGAGCCCCGCGCCAAAAAAGCCGCTCACCCCCAAAAACACCTGCATCAGCGCAAAACCGTAAGCGCCGGTGATGTAAAAGGCGAGCGAGAGGGCGCAGGCAAAGGCGCTCACAATGACGATGGGCTTGCGGCCGGCGAAATCCGAAAGCAGAGGCAAAAGAATCTGGCCCGCGGTGCCTGCGAGCCCCCAGGCCGACATGATCTCTCCCGCCTCGATCAGGCTGAAGTGGCGCATCCTTGTCAAAAAGAGCAGGTTGAAGCCGTAATCGAGAAGAAGCCAGCTCAATACCGCGCAGCCGGCGATCGTGATCGCCAGCATCGACGGGTCGCGCAAAAGGCGTGCGCTCGCGCGCCAGCCGAGGCGGCGCCGCTCGGCGCGCCTCAAGGGCTCGCGCATCAGGGCCCAAAGCGCGATCCACACGAAGGCGCCGGCCGCGGCAATGACGGGAAAGACCCAACGCCAGCCGAGAGCCACGGTCAGATGGGTGATGATGAGCGCCCCGAGGCCGGCGCCGACAAAGGTGTAGCCGGCGGTAAAGATCCCCTGATTGAGCCCTCTCCTTTGCGGCGAGGCCTCTTCGCCGATCGCCGCTTCGGCGACCGACCATCCCACTCCGTCGCCGATCCCAAGCAGATCGCGGACGATGAACATCGACAGAAAGTTCCAGGCCGTCCCCATCGCCGCGGTCATCAAAAGCATAAAACCGACTGCCGGCAGCAACACCTTGCGCCGGCCGCGGCGATCGGAAAGCCAGCCGCCGATCCAGCTCGAAAAGGCCCAGGTGACTGAAGTCCCCGACAACAAAAGTCCCGCTTGCCAAAACGCCATGTGGAATTCAGGGACAATCTTGGGAAAAATGAAGCCGATCCCTGCTCGATTGAGGCCAACGATTCCCCAGAACAGGACGAGGAATACCAAGATCCCATATTCGTATGTCTTCGATCTCTTTTCGGACATCCGATCCTCCCCTGGTGAGATTCTCTTCACGCAAAGCGCCGCATGAAGGTGTTCGCGCAAACGAAGCCTGTCGTCGGCGTGATGGAGACGTTCAATTCGCTTTTGCTGTCGGGGTCGCGAACGCCATAGAAGGCAAACTCTGTATTGGCGGCAGTGAACGCGGCATTGCCGCCGTACCAGGCGAATGCGTATTGAGCTTTGAGATTGCCGAGAGAGCTTCCCGCTGCGGCCGCAATGCCGCGCAGCAAAAATGTGCCGCAGATTGCAAAAGCCGCAGCCGCGACGGCGGCCGCTGCCCGCATCGTCGCATTCATCGTCCGTCCTCCCGCCGTCTCCGGGGGGCTGCGGACCCCTCCCTGGCGCCGCCGCGCGACCGGCAAACAGAAGCCGCGGCTTTTTCTACGTTAGAGGCCGGCGCGATCGAGCCTTCGCCTCGGATCTTTTGGGCAGAGGCTGGCGGAAGTCCACCCTTCTGTCAACAATCGAGAAAGGCGCGCGAGGGGCGCAACCCTCCCGCAGAGCGCGAAGATCCGCGGCGATGGGCAGGAAAAGCCTGGCCAAAACAAAAGCCGGCGAGGCTCAGAGGACTTCGCGGCGGACCGGATTGGAGAGAACCCCAATGCCTTCGATCTCGATCTCGCAAAGATCGCCACTTTTGAGGTTTTGCGGCGCTCCTTCGGTCCCCATCCACACGACGTCGCCCGGATAAAGCGTCAGATAGCGCGACATGCGCGAGAGAAACTGGGCCACGCCAAAGACCATGCTGTTGGTCTTGAAGCGCTCGGTTTCGGCGCCGTTGACGCGCACGATCGTCTCGAGCTTATCGAGATCGACCTCGGTTTCGATCCACGGCCCCATGGGTTTGAAGGTGTCGGTGTTTTTCGCCCGCCACAAGGTGCGGTCTTTTCTCTGCCAGCCCCTTTCGCTGACATCGTTACCGATGGTGTAGCCGAGCACGCAAGAAAGCGCGTCCTTTTCGCTCAGATGCTTTGCCTTCCGGCCGATGACGGCGACGAGTTCGCCCTCGTATTGCACCTCTTCTCCTGCGTCCGCCGGAATGACGATCGCCTCGCCGTCGGCAATGAGGGCGTTGTTGGCGCGATACCCGATATCCGCGGCTTTCGGCAGGTCGGGCTCGGTGCCGTGTTTTTTCGCCATCTCGATCACATGCCCCGCGTAATTGAGGCCGGCGGCGTAAAAGTTGCGCGGCTCCACGGGCACCAGCACTTTGACCTCTTTCAAAGAGCGCATCGTCCTGCTCTTCTCGTAACCGGCAAAGGGGTCGCCCTTGACCTCGACGATGCTGTCCCCTTCGAGGATTCCGTAAGCCTTCTCTCCGTTGCGCTCATAGCGTATCCAGCGCATGGTCTTTCCCTTCGCCACCGTCGTTCCCTCCGGGCGAGCCTACCCCTCCCGTTCCTGCGACACCACCCCCCGCCTTCGGCGAGGACGCCGATTGCCGCCCAGAGAGGAGACGACCCACAGGGAGCGCGCTTCCGCTTGCCCAAAGGCGAGCGAGAGAGGGATAAAGGAGGGCGAAGGAACGCGCTTCTCGACCAGACAAAAGCCCGGGCAAAAGGAAGAGCCTTGCCGATGACCGCAAAATCGACCCCGCTCCACGCGCCCCTCAAAAGAGAGCGTTTGCGCGAGATCATTCGCACCCGCTCGCTTTTGGAGGAAGGCGCCTTCCGCCTCGTCTCCGGCCGCTCGAGCGCCTATTTTTTCGATATGAAAAAGACGATGTTCGAACCGGAAGGCGCGGCCCTTCTCGCCGATCTGCTGTTCGACATGGTCAAAGGCGAAGAGGTCGAATTCATCGGCGGCATGGAGACGGGCGCCATTCCTCTCGTTTCTCTCCTTTGCCGCAGGAGCTGGCCCGAGAAACCCTTGAAAGGGTTTTTCGTTCGCAAGGAAAAGAAAGGCCACGGGACGGACCGCGCTCTCGAAGGGCTGATCGAGAGCGGCAAAGGGGTGATCCTTTGCGAGGATGTGACGACGACGGGCGGTTCGGCGATGGCCGCGGCCGAGGCGGCAGAGAAAGCGGGCGGGAGGATCGTCAAAGTCGTCACCGTCGTCGACCGTCTCGAAGGGGCGGTCGAGAATTTTGCCAAAAAGGGGGTACGCTTCGAGGCCCTTTTCAGCCGCAACGACTTTATGTGAGCGCAGGAGGGATGCGACGCTCGTTAGGCGAAAAGCGGCACCTCTCGAAGATCGGCCTGCGGGCGTCCAAACCTCTTGCTCCTTGCGTGGCAATTCCTATCATCGGCACGGCGCGGGTGTAGCTCAATGGCAGAGCAGAAGCTTCCCAAGCTTACGACGAGGGTTCGATTCCCTTCACCCGCTCCAGCAAAATCGAATGTTCAAACGCGCGCAGTCTCTTTATCGTCCGGGCGGCAACCAATCCGGGCAGGGCCGTGCGACCATCATCGGCAGGCCCAAACAGATCCTATCCGCCAAGAGCGCGCGGGAAAGCGTCGAGGCGCCTGAAAAGCTGCAACCCGCTCGTCGGAAAGCGCCGCGAAATCCGGCGCGCCTCGCGCGCCGGTTCGCGCATCTCGATCTCGAATAATTCGGGCGCATAGGCGCAAGGCTCCGCCCGCATCCGCTCGGGCGCGCTCGGCCAATAACCGATCGAAAATTCGACCCCTTTGACCTCGACAATCTCATACCGCCGCAACGTCAAATCGGGGAAATAAGGGCTCGTTTCGGCAAAAGGCAGGGAAATCTCGATGCGGCCTTCGAGGCTCGCGCCTGCCGCAAGGCGGCGAGCAAGAGGCACGACCAAAAGCGCGATGCGCCGGTCGCTCGGCAACGGCGCGATGAATTTGCCGACGATCACCTCCCCGCCCTCGCCGGCGATGACGATCGCCGCCCTATCGTCTGCCCGCGCCTCTCCGCTCGACGGATCGGCGCCGGGCAACGCGTGCATCGCGTAAACCTCGCCCGGCCCGTTATTGGTGAGCGTGTACGGAAAGACGAGCAGGTTTCCGCTTTTCCCCGGACGGCAATCGAGACTGAGAGAGGCGGCTTCCGCTTCGCTCATCGCCCGGCGCTTTCTTCCCGGCTCTCCCAGCCGGGTTTCGAGGGATCGCTTTTCCCCTGCGCGTTGCGGTTGGCCTGGCGCAGCATCTTGAGCAAAACCTCGACGCTCGAAGGCGAGTGCGGGTCGCCCCGCCGCGGCCAATCGCCGGGGGTATAGACGATGGTGCTGCCGCATCCGGCGCCGGTTCCCGTTGCGGCCGAGCCGCCCCTTTGGCCAAGCGAAACCCCTTGCCCCGCCGCCGCGGCGAGATCGTCGGGCAGGACCCACGCATTGGGCGGCGTCGTCGGCGGGTCGGGCTTTTCGATCCTCACCGTTCGGCCGATCGCGTCGCCCAAACGGAGCGCTTCCTCGCCCTCGGGCATGCAAACAAGCCGGGCCAGGTCTTTGACCACATCAAAGGCGAAGAGGATGTCGTCGCGAGCGATCGAAAGCCGGCCGACGCCGATCGCAAAGCTGCCGTCGTCGCTGCGGAAGACAAAAACCGCTTCGCCGGGGCGGGCGGTGTAGGCCGGTCGCGCGTCGTTCTTCGCCATGCGCGGTCAATTTCCCTTGGGCGGAGGTTTGGGAGGGTGAGTGTCGCCGTCGTCGGCCCGGGTCGGATCCTGCGGCGGTTCGACCGTGGGGCCTATCGGCGGCGCCGGGGGCAACGATATGGCGCCCATCGGCACCAACGGCATCGTGCTTAAAAGCACGGGAGAGACGAGGAAGATGGCGGGGGCGGTGATCGAGATGCCGACCGGAGTGATGACGATCGAGCTGGCGCCGACCGAAAGGGTCAGGTTGGTGCCGGCGTTGAGAACGATCGTCCCCATGGCGGCGCTGGTGTCGATTGTCGCCTGGCCGGTAGAAAAGGGCTGCGCGGGGTCGCCGACGACGAGGCTCCAATTCCCGGCAACCGCGTGGTTCCGGTCTCCCATTACGGCGGTTTCGTCGTTCTGCTCGATGCGCGTGTACCGGTTCCCGGAAAGCGTCGGAAAATCCGGGTCGCCGACGTGAAGATGATAATTGCGAAAAATCTTGGCGATGTAATCCCCCCAGATCTGGCGCGGCGGGGTGAGCTTTTTGCCGCCGACGGTGAGATGCCTGTCCGCGTGGATCGTTTCGTAACGCGAACCCAAAGCGGTGACGTCGAGGCGGTCCTCGGATCGCAGCAAGACCTGGTTGTAATCGGCGTCGTCGTCGAAGCGAAGCAGATGGAATTTGCCCGGAACCGCCTCGCCGTTTTTGACGGTAGAGGTCTTGACCCCGCTGCGGGTGAATTTGGAGCTTGTCGGCGGCGAAGGGTTCAAAAGGTAACCTTCCGGAATCGTCACCGACGCCGGATCGGCTTTGCGGTCTTTGGGAAAGGGCATGTTGGCGTAGCCGTGGTCGGCGTTGTAAAGCCGCCCGGTGACGACCGGGCGATCGGGATCGCCGTCGAGGAACTGGACGATCACCTCGTCGCCGATCCGCGGCAGGAATTGGGCGCCATAGCCGCGGCTCGCCCAGGGCTGCGAGACGCGCACCCAGCAGGTGTTCTCGCCATAGGCGAGGGGCGGCGTCAAGGTGGCCGCCGGCGGCGAGGCTTTCGTCTTGTCGCTGGGCGGTCCCGGATCCCAGGGAAAGCGGATCCGCACCCGCCCCAGGTCATCGGCGTAAATCCCGGTGATATCGTCCCCTTTATTGTTCCCGTCGCGCTTTACGGCGCCGTCCTGGCCGATGACGATTGCGAGATGGGGCCCCGGAACCGTGACGCGCGGCACCTTCGGCAAAGGCGGCTCGGTGATGAATTTGGGGAGAGCGGTAAAACTGTTGGCAAAATTGCTGCCGTCGCCGAACCGGTCCGCCATCTGCCACACTTCGCTCAAAGGCTTGCCGAAGGTCGCCGCCGCGGTGCCGATCGCGCCCGTTATTGCCGAAATGGCGCCCGCCTCGAAATAGGTTGCCGCGCCGAGATTGGTGGGTTCGCCGACGTATCCCGTCTGCCCGGCTGAGATCACCTTGGCCCCGGACTGCCAATTGGGATTGGCCTTGTTGAACATCGTCCATTGCGCGTCGAGCTGGATCTGGTTCTTCCACATGTTATTGAGGCCGCCGGCGGCAAGCGACAGGCTGACATTGCCGGCAGTGCCGGGGTCGTCGAGCGGTTTGCCGCCGACAGCCTGGCAGATCGGATTGATGACATCGAGGGCGATGCCTTTGATCGGTTCCCAGATCCAGCCGTTGAGAAAGGAAACGATGCCGGCGCCGACCTGGCCGCCGATCGAATTGTCGTAGCCGTGCAGCGAGAGGGTCGAGATGACGAACTCGCGGCCGGTTTCGTCGGGATCGTCGACGTCGCTCGAAATCTTGAAGCTGCGGCCGGCGGCAAAGGTCGTGTTGATGGCCGAGCCGGCGATCATCGTGACCGCATCGCGAGACTGATCGAGAAGAAATTTCGCCGCCGGGTCGGCGTCCTTTTGGCGGTCGAGAGAAGAGGGAAAGTGGGCGCTCCAGTTCTTGTTGTGGCTGTCTTCGGCGGGGCGTGTGCCGGCCTTGCCCGAGCGCGGCGCGGAAGGCTTCAGCGGATTGAAATCGCCGATTTCGAAATATCCGATCCCCGGGTTGTAGCTGCGATTGATGCCTCCGACCTCGTTTTCTGCGGGCGATCCGTTGACGGCGACGGGAGAGCTCAAACGGTCGCAGGACCGGAACGGGTCGCGTCCGGCGAGCGCCATCGAGCCGCACAAAACGAGGGGAGAACAGGCGAGAGCGGTTTTCGTGCTCTTCACCTGTTCGGAGGAGAGCAAAGAGAAGTCGTAGTAATACCAGATGCCGAATTCGGCCATCAGGCGAACGAGGAACGCATAGGTGTCTTCGCCGAACTGGATGCGATGGTCGAGGTAGGGCCACTCGATGCAGTCGAGATCGTCGAGGTTGTAAGCTTTGGGATTGCCGTTGAGATAGGGAACGCTGGCGAGAACGGTATCGAGGATGCCGGTGACGGTGGTGTTCTCGAAAATGCGAAAGAATCTCTGCCGCACCATCATATTGAGAGCCGGTACGATGCGCGCCTTGTAAGTGTGGTAGTGACGCACCCGGAATTTCGTCGTGACGCTCAATTCCTCGAAATGATCGATCACCCCCGCGCGACAGAACCACATCTCCGGGCCCGGATCTTTGGTCTTTATGCCGATCCGCGCCACGGTATTGACCATATCCGCAAGGCCGATGTCGGGATATTTGGTATTGCGAAGCACCGTCACTTCATAGGCGAAAGGCTGGGAGAGGCCTTCGGTGCCCTGGTAGACCTCTATCGCGACCGCCTCGCGGCTTGCGATCAGCACTCTGCCCGGGCGCACGCGTCCGTCGCCGCCAATCACCTCGACCATCTCGCCGTAGGAGATTCCGCGCGCACCCTCGAGGAACACGAGCGCGCCCGAGACGCTTTTGAGCCCGCACTGGAACAGTCCGCTCTCGCGCATCATGCGACTCTCCGGAAATCGCGGTAGAGCGCGTCCATCTCCTCGTCGATCCTGCGCGTCAGCTCCTTGAAACGGTCGAGCTGATCGTTCGGGATCTTCTCCTTCGCGCGCACGATCTCCTCGCGCACC
>JAJYIC010000244.1 GCA_021790295.1 Pseudomonadota bacterium
CGATCTCGGGTTTTCCGGGAGACCGCCATTACCTTTCCGCCTTGGCGGTCGATCCGGGCGGAGCGCTTTCGCCGCTTGGCGAACCGGTCCCTTTGCCGAGCCGTCCCATTCATCTGTCGACCGACAGTTCCTCCGATTACGCGCTCGTCGCCTTCAATAATCCGAGCGCCCTTCGCGTCTACCGCATCCGACCCGACAAAAGCGCCGGGCCGGAGGTGCCCCAGAAAGAGCCGATCGATCCCGGGATCTATGCCCATCAGGTGCGCGTCTCGCCCGATAATGCGCTCGCCATCCTGGTCGCGCGCGGCAACGATCCTGCGGGCGGGAAAGGGGAGGATGCGGGCGCTCTCAAGGTTTTTCAGTACCGCGATGGGCAGCTTCAGGGCGAAGTTTCGGTCGCGCCCAACGGCGGTTTCGGCTTCGGCCCGCGCCATCTCGATTTCCACCCCGTTAAACCCTGGATTTACGTCTCTCTCGAACGCCAGAACCGCCTCGTCATGTTTCAGCGCGAAGGGGGCTCGCTTTTGTCTTTGCCGCGATTTTCGCAAACGACGCTTGCCGCCCCGCAAAGCCGCCGCGTGAGGCAGGCCGCCGGCACGGTTCACGTCCACCCGCAAGGCCGCTTTGTCTACGTCGCCAACCGCATCTCGAGCGCGGAAAGAAGAGGGGGGGACGAGATCCCGGCCGGCGGCGAAAACGGCATCGCGGTTTACGCGATCGAAAAGGAGAGCGGAGAGCCGCGAGCGGTCGAGAACGTCGATACCCGCGGCATCCACCCGCGCTGCTTTGCCATCGACCCTTCGGGGCGCCTTCTCGTCGCCGCCCACATCAGGACGGTGAGGCTCAGAGATGGCGAAGCCGTCAGAACCGTCCCCGCCTGCCTTTCGCTTTTCCGCATCGGCGCAGACGGAAGGCTTTCCTTTGCCCGCAAATACGATATCGAGCTCGAGGGACGCCTTCTTTTCTGGATGGGGATGGCGGAGCTTTAGAAGATGAAGATAAAGGGAAGGCGCGGGCAAAGGCCCCTTTTCAGATGACGCCTTTCTCGCTGAGGCGGGCGATTTCCTCGCTGTCGTAACCGGCAATCTCGCGCAACACCTCGATGGTGTGCTCGCCCAAAAGCGGCGCAGGCGCGAGCTGAACGTCCGATCGCGACAATCGCAAAGGGCTTGCGATCGTCGTAAAAGGGCCGCGGGTCGGGTGTTCGAGAAGGGCGACGGCGCCGCGCGCGCGCAGATGCGGATCATTTAGCACTTCCTTTGTATCGAGCACGGCCCCGCAAGCGATCCCGCGTTTCGACAAAGCCTCCATCACGGCGCGTTTGTCGCGCGAAAGCGTCCAGCTTTCGATGATGGCGGTGAGAGCCCCGGCATTGCGCGCCTGCGCCTGCGGGCTCCCAAACCGCTCGTCGCTTTTGAGGTCTTCCCGGCCGATGGCGGCAAGAAGCGCGGCAAACGCCGTTTCGCTGTCTGCCGGCAGCATCAGATAGACATAGTCGTTGGCTCCGCCTCCGGCGCAGCGGATGAGATCGGCGTAACCGCCGACCGAAGAGCGGTTGCCGCTTCGCCCTTGCGCCTTTCCGCTCGCGAGCGTCGAGGTGAAATGGATGCGCGTCAAATTGGCCACGGCCTCCTGCATCGAGACTTCGACGCTCTGGCCTTCGCCGCTTCTTTCGCGCTCGAAAAGCGCCGCCAGGATGGCGATCGCCAGATGCATGCCGGTGCCGGAATCGCCGACATTGGCGGCAGAGACGAGAGGCGGGCCATCGGCCTCTCCAGTGAGGCTCATCGCCCCCGCGGTCGCCTGCGCCACCATCTCGAAACACTTGTAATCGCTATAAGGGCCGCCCGTGCCGTAGCCTTTGATCGAGGCGTAGACGACGCGCGGGTTTTCGCTTCGCTCCTCTTCGTAACCGAGCCCCAAACGCTCCATCACCCCGGGGCCCTGGTTTTCGACAAGGATGTCGGCGGCGCGGACGAGGCGCAAAGCGGCCTCTTTCCCTTCCGCGGTCTTGAGGTCGATGAGCACGCTTTTCTTGTTGCTGTTGAGGAGAAGGAAAAAATAGCTGTCGAGTTCGGGGTTGTCGGCGTTGGCGGTGCGCCGCCCGCGCTCGCCATAAGGGGGCCGTTCGATCTTGATCACCTCGGCTCCGAGCCAGGCGAGGATCTGGGTACAGGCGGGACCGGCCTGGGCATGGGTGAAATCGATGACGCGAATGCCTTCGAGAGCTTGTTTCACCGGGCTTCCCCCTCGTCATCGGCGCGCCGCGCCTCTTCTTCCATCTTAACCCGCATTTCTACGAGGGGGCATAGGCTGCGCCGGGTCTGGCTATCGACAGGGTAGGAGAAGGGCGCGGGGCGATGACCATAGATCGGCCAAGCCGTTCGACGCACACTGTCGGCATCGAGGCCCGGCCCTTCGGGTCACGGGGCGAGCGCCCATCTGCGTCGTCCTGCGGCTCGACCGTAATCACGGCTACGCTCTTCGCCGCTCTCCTGGCGAATGGCCGCTCGCGCCGCGACGCAGCCGCTCTCCAGCGTGAGAAATGCGGGTTAGGTGTCGCCCGGCGCGCCTCAAGGCCTCTCCTGCGCCGCGGCTTCTTGACAGGCAAAAGAGCGGCAAATAGGTTCCAAACTCGGCGTTGCGGCGAAAGGGAACCCGATACTGCCGCGGTTGCGCGGCCCCGGTCCGTCGGTTCGCCGCTCGAGGGGCCGCGCGCCATCGCTCCTATAACCTTTAACCTTGAATTTCGGAGGAACGACGATGCCGCAAGGAGCGCCGAGCTGGATCGACAGCTTCCCCGGAAATTTCATGTGGTCGAACGCGACGCTGGTGTGCAAGGGGATGGCGCCTTACGGGGTGGTCGCGCTCGAAGAGATCGAGCGCATCGGCGAGCGCCTCAAGAGGCGTGAGAACGAACCCAATGCCTGGCAGGAAGAGTGGTGCGCGATGGCCGAAAGGCTCGAACGGCTCGCCGAAACGCGTTCGAGGGAGGGGCATGAGGCGAGCGCGGGCAATCTTTATCTGCGCGCCGGGAACTACTATTACACCGGCGAGCGCTTTGTTCGCCCCGGCGAGCAAAAGCTTGCCGTCTATAAGAAAGCCCTGCGCTGTTACCAGGCGGGCCTCAAGCGCCGTTATCGCGAAATCGAGTTTGTCGAGGTGCCCTATGAGGGAACGTCCCTTCCGGCCTATTTTTTGAAGGCGGCCGGCGTCGAAGGGCGCGCTCCGACGGTCGTGCTTTTCGACGGCATGGACAATTGCAAGGAAATGAGCGTCCTTTTCGCGGGCCTCGAATTCTCCAGGCGCGGGATCAATACCTTGGCGATCGACGGGCCGGGCCAAGGCGCGGCCTTGCGCCTGCGCGGCATCACCGCCCGCCACGACTACGAGGTTGCCGGCACCGCGGCATATGAATTCGTCGCCGCCCGCCCGGACGTCTTGCCCTCGAAGGTCGCCGTCATGGGTTACAGCTTTGGCGGCTACTATGCGCCCCGGGTCGCCGCGTTCGAACCGCGCTATGCCGCCTGCGTCGCTTTCGGGGCGATGCACTGGGACCTTTACGCAAGGCAGAAGAGGCTCGCGCTCGAGCAGCGGCAAAACCCGGAACAGGTTTCGCAGTCGCATTTCCAGCTCCAGTTCATTCTCGGGGCCGCGGACGCCGAGGCTGCGGTCGAAATGACCAAGCGTTTTTCGCTCGAAGGCGTGGCGGGAAAGATCGCCTGTCCCTTTCTCGTCCTCCACGGGGAAGACGACCGCATCGTTCCGGTAGAGGCGGCGCGCTCTCTTTACGAGGCGGCGGGATCGGCGGACAAAACGCTCAAGATCTTCAGCCGCGAAGAAGGTGCGGCCGAACATTGCCAGGTCGACGATCGCCAGCTCGGCGTCGACACCATCGCCGACTGGATCGAGGAGCGGTTCTCGCTAGTGTCGCGGCGGCGATGACGGCAGAGGGCGGATCGGCTTGCGAAAGGGCCTTTTCGGCGTTTGGCGGCGGTTGCGCGCTTTCGCCCGCTGTTCTTGACGGGCTGACCCCGAAACCCTAGAGCCTCTTCCTCTCAGCCGGTCCTTTTGGAAGGAGAGAGCATATGGCTTTGGAGATACGGCGGATCGCCACCGGCCACGACGCAGAAGGCAAAGCGATCGTCGAAAGCGACGAGCGCCTCGAAGCGCGAAGCCGGCGCGGCGGCGCCATCAAAAGCTGCGAAGTCTGGTCGACAAAGCGCATGCCCGTCGACAACGCCGACGAGGCCCTCAAGGCGCAAAAGAAAGGCTTTGTCGTCCGCCACAATTATGTCGGTTCGGGAGCGGGAACGGTGATCCGCATCACCGAATTTGCCCCCGGCGCGCCGAAATTCATGCATCGCACCGAAACCCTCGATTATGCGATCCTCCTCGAAGGGGAATGCGATCTCGAACTCGACAGCGGCGAGGTCGCGCATTTGCGTCCCGGCGACGTCGTCGTTCAGCGCGGAACGATGCATGCCTGGGTCAATACCGGAAAGGAGCCCTGCCGCTT
>JAJYIC010000007.1 GCA_021790295.1 Pseudomonadota bacterium
GATCGGGCTCGCGTCGTCGATCGCGACCGGCTCTTGCGCGGCAAGGCCCAAAACGAGGAACGCCATGGCGATGCGGTGATCGAGCTGGGCCCTGATCGTCGCCCCGCCTCGCGGCGGCTTTCCATTCCCTTCGACGATAAGATCGTCCCCTTCGACCGATACCGCGGCGCCGCAACGCGAAAGGCCTTCGGCGATCGCCGAAAGCCGGTCGCTTTCCTTGACGCGAAGTTCGGAAAGGCCCGCCATGCGCGAACGCCCTTGCGCGCAAGCGGCCGCGACGGCGAGGATCGGATATTCGTCGATCATCCGCGGCGCCCGTTCGGCCGGGAAGAGGGCGCCTTTCAAAGGGCCGGCGCGCACGCGCAGATCGGCAACCGGTTCGCCTCCTTCCTCGCGCTGGTCGAGAAAGGCGATATCGGCCCCCATCTCGGCAAGGCTTTCGAGGAGCCCCGCGCGCAAAGGATTGACCCCGACGCCGCGGATCAGCACTTCGGAGCCCGGAACGATGAGGGCGGCGACAAGGGGAAAGGCCGCCGAAGAAGGGTCGCCCGGAACCCTGACGCTTGCCGCAGAAAGTTCGGGAAAGCCTTCGAGAGTGATGCGGCGCCCGCCTCGAGCCTTCCCTTCCACCCTGAGCCTTGCGCCAAAGTGGGCGAGCATGCGTTCGCTGTGGTCGCGAGAAGGCTGCGGTTCGATGACCGTCGTTTCCCCGGGAGCGTTGAGCCCGCAGAAGAGCACCGCCGATTTGACCTGCGCCGAGGGAACGGGTAGGCGATAGGTGATCGCAAGGGCGTCTTTGGCGCCTTTGACGGCAAGCGGCAGGCGGCCGCCTTCGCGCGCGAGGAATTGCGCGCCCATGCGCGAAAGGGGCTCGATGACGCGGCCCATGGGCCGGCGGCAGAGAGAAGCGTCGCCGCTCAAAAAGGCGGTCAAAGGATGGCTTGCGAGAACCCCGAGAAGAAGCCGCGCTCCGGTTCCCGAATTGCCGAGATCGAGGACCTCCTCGGGTTCCCGCAAACCGCCGATGCCGATCCCATCGACCGTCCAGCTCCCCTCTTCAGCCCGTCCGATGCCTGCTCCGAGGAGGCCCAGCGCCGCCGCCGTCCTCATCACGTCCTCGCCTTCGAGAAGGCCTTCGATGCGGGTGCGGCCTATGGCAAGGCTGCCAAGGATAAGGGCGCGGTGGGAGATCGATTTGTCTCCGGGGGCACTGATCGTTCCGGAGAGAGGATGCCGCGGGCGCCGCGCGCAAAGAGGGCGGGGGGCGGCGCCCGCCGGGGGTGATTCGCGGGAAGGCGCGGCAGAGGGGAAGAACGGTTCGGCCATTGCTTTTGGATTTTCCGTCAGGAAGGTGCAAAGCTTTGCAGCCAACCGTTGCACAGATCGCGCCCTTTGCCTATATGCGGCCTCCAGCCCGGCAGGGGTGAGAGTTTTTCGGGGCCGGAATCGTTGTTGGGGAAATCCGCCCCGGCGGATCGGGAAAAGCGAAGCGAGGAACGAGCGGTGGCAAAACCCGAATGGGGCAGCAAGCGGATCTGCCCGAGTTGCGGAACCCGTTACTACGATTTGAACCGGGATCCGATCCTCTGTCCGAAATGCGGCGTCGCCTACGACCCCGAGGCGTTCTTGCGCTCGCGGCGCACACGCCCCGCGGCGCCGAGCGAGAAGGAGCTGGAGCCGGTTGCGGCCGAAGAGATCGCGGGCGATCTCGAAGCCGAGGAAGGCGAAGCCGCGGCGGAAGGGGAAGAAACCGTGCCGCTCGAAGAAGAGGAGGAGCAGGAAGAAGGCGAAGAGATCCTCGAAGACGCCACCGATCTCGGCGAGGATGACGAGGACATGGCCGAAGTCATCGAGAACGTCGAAGACGAAGAGCATTGAGAGGGCCTCAAAGGAGGAAGGATTCGAAGGGGAGCGGGCGCGAGGCGAACAGAGTGGGACGCGCCCCGGGAAAGCCCGCAAAGGCGGAAAAGGGCGCAGTTGACCGTTGCATTTCTTCGCCCGAGCCTGCGAGCATGGGCCGCTCGGGACGCCCCGGAGCGGATGAAAAAAAGAGGGGAAGATGACGCTCACCCTTTCCAGCGACAGCTTTAAGGACGGCGACTATTTGGCCGAGGCTCACATCCTTTCGGAGGGGTACGGTTTCGGCTGCAAAGGCGCGAACCGGTCGCCTCATTTGCGCTGGTCTGGCGCCCCGGAAGGCACCAAAAGCTTTGCCCTGACCTGTTACGATCCCGATGCGCCGACAGGCAGCGGCTTCTGGCACTGGCTCGTCGTCAACATCCCGCCGCAGACGAGGGATATCGCGCTCGACGCCGGCAACCGCGGAAAGGGGCTTTTGCCCAAAGGCGCGCTCGAGACGCGCACCGATTTCGGCCGCCCCGGTTACGGCGGTCCCTGCCCTCCATCGGGCGATCACCCGCACCGCTACATTTTCACTCTTTTCGCGGTGAAGGCGGAAAAGATCGAGGTTTCGGCCGACACCATGCCCGCGGTTGTCGGCTTTATGCTCAACTTCAACACCCTCGAAAAAGCGACCCTGATGGGTCTTTATAAGAGAGCCTGAAAGGCGCGATCGGGCGCTGGGGCTGCTCGACCTCTTTTTTGCGGGCGAGCATTCGGCTCTTCGCCTTCTCGAAAGGGATTTTGCGCGCCCTTCTTGTTCTCGGAAAGGGTCGTGATAGGCTTTGTTCTGCCGGCGTGGCGCAGGAGAGGCGATCGGAGGGCGCACCGATGGATCTCGACCAGTTGCGGCAAAGGGCGATGGAGGCGACCGCGCGCGCCCTTTACGACAGGAACGGCACCCTTCCGAGCGAGGAGAGCGAGGAATGGGAAGAGGAATACCGGCGCCAGTTCGCATCCTTGAAAGCCCGGCCGGAAGGGGCGCCCGCCGCCGCTTCGCCTGCGCCGCCTTTGGCTGAAGGGGCGTTGCCCGAGCTTTCCGGCGCGCCTTCCTCGCTGCGTTGGGCGGGTGAGCTTCGGGCCTTGCGTCTCAAAGAGGTGCGCGACCCCAACCTTCGCCGCTGGCTTATCCTGACCTGGACCAAGGCGAAAAGCTGGCTCGACACGCGCGAGCTTCCAACCCCGGTCTTCCTTTCGCGCATCGAACCGCATTACCGCCTTTACCGGCAGCGCGAAGAGGAGCGCGCAAAGAGCGAGGCGGCGGCGCGGGAGGCGGAGGAAAAGGCGGCGGCAGAGTTGCGCCGGCAACTCCAGGAAGCGGGCGTCACGATCGAAGGGCTGGTGCTTCTCCTCGATGCGAGCGAACGCCTGCCGGCGGTGCCGATCCGCGCGAAACTCGCCGAACTCGATTTCGAAGGCCGCAATCTGCGCGTTTTCGAGGCGGCCGATCCGGCGCTTTTGATGGTCCTCGAAAAGTCGGCCGGGGGAAAGAGCGATTACGCGATCCCGCGCGACCCCGGGCTTTACGCCGATCTCGAACTTTACGCGCGCGCTAAAGAGCTGCTGTGAGGAGGCAGGGGCCCGCAGGCCGCGAGGGGCGCGAAAGCGGCCTCTGAGGCGGGGTCGAGCCCGGCCCCAGGGCGCCGGCGGGCAATGGCGCAAAGGCCCTTTCGGGAAAGCGGGCTAGAACATCAGCCAGGCGAAAAGAAAGAGCGTGTTGTTGTCCGAGGCGTTGCGCCCGAAACCGTCGTAATTGCTGCTGCCGCCATTGAAGCGCGTATAGGCGACATATTGGACGCCGAGCTTCAAACCGAGAGTGGACCAGAACGACGGGCCGCCGCGGTTGAACGGCATGTAGTCGAACTCGAAGACAAAGCCTCTGCTGTCGGGGCTTCCGTTGGCGCTTCCGCTAATCGAGGCGGGCATGTAAAGGCCGGGGTCCTTGTTCCCGCTCAGATCGAAAAAGCCGACGCTGCCTTCATAGGTCTGATCGTAAAGATAGCTGACCTTCGCATTCAATTCGTTGAGCCGGTCATGGGTGTTTGCGGTGAGGCCCAAAGGCTGGCTCGCGTTCCACGATTCCGGCTCGGTGATGAGGCTTGCCTCAAGCAAAAAGGCGTTCTTGAGACCGGTGAATTGATATTGCGCATCGACCCCGATGTCGGTCAGTTGATCGGTCCCCATGCCGGTCATGCCCATCGGAAGAAGCGAAGCGGAAATGCCGAAGGTTCCGATCTCGAGGCTCTGTTTGCCTCGGTCCCAGCTCGGGGTGACGGCGACGCGCCAATAAGGGGCGATGGTATTGATGTTGCTCATAGGCGGCGCTATGCCAAGGGCTTTGAGCGTGCCGTTCGACAGGGTTTTGTAGCCGCCGAGATCGATATAAAGGAGGTTGTTCCACCATGCATAGGCGCCGAAGCCGACCACCTGTTGCATGAGCATCTCGATCTCGGTTGCCGCCGCTGGCTTCGGAGCGAGATCCGCGCCGATAAAAGGGAATCGGTAGGCGGGTGTCGTATTCCACAGGTCTTCGACGGTCGGCTGATTGTTGAGCGTCAGCCCGAGAACGACGCTGCTTCCTTTGCCGAGCATCAGGCTTTTGGCCAGGCGGATATCCGTCATGTCCCAGTGGAACTGGTTTGAAGCCTGGTTGTAGGTGGCCTGCGCGAAGGCCCCGAGGCCGAGCGGGGCATAGATGGCTCCGCCGTAATAGATGCTCGCCGCCTCCAATTCGAAATTGTCGTTAGGTCCAAAACCCGGGGCGGCGCCGCCCGGCTGACCCGCCGCCGTATGGGTGAAGACCGGCCCCTGGACCTGGGCCGAAAGCGGGAACGGGGATTTGCCTCCATCCCAGACATAGCCGTTCGCCTTGAAAGCGCGGCCGTAAGCGGTCAGTTCGGGCCAGCCCATATGACAGGAGGCACAGGGAAAGCCGGTCTGGCGCGCATAGGCGGGAATTGCGACGGCCCGGGGCGCGCTCGCGCCGAGCCACAAGAGGGCAGCGAAAAGGCTCAAGGCAAGGCTTGTAAAACGCGCGAAAGTTGTGTTCCGGTGCATGATGGGTTCTCGCTCTTCGTTCCGGCCGCGCAGTCGAGACGGGAGCCTCAGAGGGTCGCCTGTTTTTGCTCAAACGATGAAATTTTACGCTCCGGCCTTATCGCGACGGCCGGTGAGGATCGTTTTGTCGCCGCACGAAGCCGCGATACCCGCGCGCTGGCAAAGGGTCCGGCAAAACCCGGCCGAGGAGCGCCGGCAGGCGCCGCGACCGGCGGCAACAGGCCCGCTCTCCCCTGGATATTTGGTCTCATCCGACACCCCTTCGAGCTCGCCCAAGGCCGCGCCCGCATTGCCGACAGTTCGCGACAAGCGCCGCAACCCTGCCCGCGCCGCTGCCTTGCACGGGCTCTTTGGAACCGGACCAATACCATGGTAGGGTATGAGGTTTTCCGCCGCAAGGGCAAAACTGTCGCAGGCGAAAGCGCGCAAACGGGCAGAAATACGCCGCCAAAGGACTGGTTGGATGGGCGGTGCGCAGAGGCGATTTTCCCCCGCCGATTTCGCGCGATTGCGAGGCACTCTCACAAATTCGCCTATCTGTCGAGGGCAATTCCGAGGCCTGGAAAGGCCGGTCTTGCGCGACAATGGAAGAGGATGAAACCGGGCCGCCGCAGCTGGGGAAAGGCTTTTGCTTGAACGGCTTTATCGCGCCGAAACCGATGCTGCGGTTGGCCCCGCGCCTGGGGGGCCCCTAACCGTCCCGCGCCGATGCGCGCACAGAGAAAGTCCGGCCTGCGGCAAAAAGGGTTAATTGATCTAGATCAACGAGGGTGCGGGGGGAAGCGGATCAACCTCGGCGTTATGCGTCGGCAAACCCAATGCTACCTGCAGAGGGTTTTGCTTTCGGTAGAGCTAAAGCTCCTGTCTGCGTGGCGGATAAGGCGGCGCACGGCGCCGCCGCCTTTCCGGGGTGGCGCCAGTAATGAGAGAAGCGCCGAGCAAGCCTCAAAGGAGAGCGGATGATGAAGCATCGCATCTTTCTCTGCGTCCTCGCCGGCCTCGGGCTGTCCGCTTTCACCCTCCCCGCGCCCGACCCCGCGGCCGCGCCGGTCTTCTTCCGTCAAGCGGCAGCCGGCGGGACCGAGACCATCTGCGGTTTCAAGGGCGGCAACCCGACCCACGGCGCCGAGATCTACGCAAAGACCTGCGTCTCCTGTCACGGTGCGGACGGCAAGGGCGCCATCCCCGGAACGCCCGATTTCACAAAAAAGGGCGGGGTGTTGTCGCACCCGCACACCGCGCTAGAAGACCATATCAAAAACGGCTTCCAGAGCCCGGGCTCGCCCATGCCCATGCCCGCACGCGGCGGCAATACGGCCTTGAGCGATCGGGACATCAGGGACGTTCATGCCTATCTCCACAAGGCGTTCGGCTGCGGATAAGCGCCGCCGCAGCGTCTGCGGACGCCTGATACGGGGACTTTGCCATGATCGATCGAACAACCCGGACGCTTGCCGATTGCACGATCAGCGAGAGGCTCCTTTATTCTTCCTTCCTTTTGCTGGTGGGCATTGGTTACCTGATGGCGCTCGGCTATCTCTATCTCACTCACGCGGGATTGAACGGGCAGCCCGGAATCAGCGTCGAGGACATTGCGATTTCCTATTACGGAAACCGCAGTGGCACGCGCATGGAGCAAATGCTGCGCGGCCCGATGGGCGCCTACTCGAAGCCTCTGGAGACGGCGCTGATCGTCGCCTGGCTTCAGGACGGCGCCCCGCGGCAAGGCTATAAAGCCGTGGCGCGGCCGATCCTCAAAGAGGAATGCTTCCGCTGCCATTCGGGAGCCATGGCGAAAAGCCTCAATATTCCGGACTTTTCCACCTATAGAGGGGTGGCGCCGGTGACCAAGGTGAGCCGCGGCGCCTCGCTGCTTACCTTGGTCAAACTTTCGCACATTCATCTCTTCGGCATCGGCCTTCTGGCATTCGGGGTGGGTCTGATCTTCCGTCTCGCCATCCTCAACCGGTGGCTCAAATGGGGGCTGATCGTGCTGCCCTTCCTTTCGGTCTTCGCCGACATCCTGGCCTGGTTTTTGACCAAATGGGATCCGCTCTACGCCTGGGTCGTCGTCATCGCCGGCGCGGGGTTGGGGTTTGCTTTGGTTGCCCAGATCCTGATCTCGCTCTTCGAGCTGTGGTTTCTCGGCTGGCCGGCGGAGGACTAGAATACCCTCGGCGGACGTTTATCCCTCCTCGGGGATGAGGAAGAGCAAGGAGGTTGGCGATGAGCAATGGTTTTTCGCGGCGGCAACTCGGTCTTCTCGTAGCGGGCCTCGGTGCCTCCGCCGGCCTCGGACGCGCTTACGCCAAAGGGAAAGACGTTTTGCAGGGCCACGCAATCGTCGCCGACGGGATCGCGATCTATCTCGGGGTGATCCCGAGCGCGATGATCGCGCGGGGTTACGCGATGAGTGCGCCCGAACACATGATGCACGGCGGGCCGCCGCCCAAAGGCGTGCACTATCACCACGTAATGGTCGCGCTTTACGACAATAGCACCGGCAAAAGGATCACCGACGCCAAGGTCACCGCCACGGTGCGCCCTCTCGGTCTGGGGGGAACGACCAAAGCGATGGCCCCGTTTATGCTCGCCGGCGCCATGACTTATTGCAACTATTTCGATATGCCGGAAAACGGCGTCTACAGGATCGATCTGCAAATCGAGCGTCCGGGGAAGGCCCCGGTAAAGGCGGAACTGCAATACACCCACGTCGCCGGCAATTGAGCCCGCATCGGCCTTCGCAGTGAGCCGCCGCGGAGGCTGCGGGTTTCTGCGGGCGGATAGGAGTTCGGGCCGCCGATTTGCACGGGTGGAGGAGACGAAGCGAGCAGACGCCGGGGCTCGCGCGATAAGCGCCCAGCCCCGCGACGCCTGCGGGCTCGAATATGCGGCCTCTCAGGGCTCGGTTCCGGTTTTGAGGATGGTTTCCGGCTCAAGCGCTGGAACGGGGTGGCTCCGCGCCGGCCGCGCCTCCCGCTCGATCGCAGGCTCCCAAGGAGGGAAGAGCCAAGAGAGAACGGTCAGAAAGACGAAAGGCGCGGCAAGGATACAGGCGAGGGTCACGATCCCGTCGCGCCCGAGAACGGGAGGATAATAGGTGAGGACGCCGCGCATGGTCTTCGACAATTCCTGGCCGCCGATGATGACGTTCCAGCGCATGGCGAAAACCGCGAGCAGAACCGAGAGCGAGGCGAGGGTAAGCGCGCGGATCAGCGCGGTTCCTCGCGGCCGCGATATGACGAGCCAGGTGAGGATCGCCAGCGCAAGCGCGGCGCCTCCCCATTGGATCAAAAGGCCGATCGCGATCGGCCCCATCATCAGGCTCTCGATCGCGGTGATCCCTTCCTGGCTCCTGTAAAACATCGTCACGTATTCGAGCGCCTCGATGGCGCTGACGACGATGAGGAACCACCAGAGAGCCTCGCCGAGCCCGCTGAGGCAGTCCTCGTCGGCCCGCTTTTTGCGCAAATAGGACGCCGCGATATAGAGAAAGATCAACAACGCGACGCCGGAAACCGCGGCCGAGAGAAGAAAGATGATCGGCATCAGGTCGGAAGACCACCACTCGCGCGATTTGAGAGAGCCGAAAACGAAACCGACATAACCATGAAGGAGAGTCGCCGAGGGAATGCCGATGATCGCCAGAGCGCGCGCCCAGCGCCGGTCATAGTCGAGGGCGCGCTCGGAAACATCGTCCGATCCCAAGCTCAGGATGCCGTAGAAGAGCCTCAGAAGGCCGCCGCTGCTTTTGGCATAGGCGGCGACATCGGCGCGGAAGGCAAACCAGATCTCCAGCATCAGAACGGTGACGTAAAATGAGGCGGCATAGCTGAAGGCGGCAAAGGCCGAAGACCAGTGCGGCGTGACCATCGCCTCGAAGGCGCGCTCCGGGTGGCCGAGGTGAAAAAGGAGCGGCACCGGGACAAAGACCATAAAGGAAAATGCGGTGAGCAGGGCGAAACGCGCCACCGGTTTGAACTGGCGCATGCCGAACACGTGGTAGAAGCTCGAAGCGATAAACGCTCCGGCGACGAGGCCGGTAATATAAGGGTAGACGACGATCAAGCCGCTCCAGGGGATGATCGTTTCGTTCGGATAGACGTAACCGGTGAACGGCGAGGCCTCGAACCACGGTATGTGAAAAAAGGCGAGCATCGTCCTACCTCCTCAACGGACGTCATCGTCAATGCCGACGTAATAGACGCTCGGATGGGTGCCCAACTCCGGTTTGAGCACTTCGACTCTGTTGTCGCGCAAGAATTGGCTTATGTCGCTTTCGGGATCGTTGAGATCGCCGAAAACACGCGCGCCGTGGCAGCAGGCCTCGACGCAAGCCGGCTTCAACCCCTTGGTGATGCGGTGATAGCACCAGGTGCACTTGTCGGCGACGCCGTACACCTCGTTGAAAGTGCGCGATCCATAAGGACAGGCCTGCACGCAGTAGCGGCAGCCGATGCAATAATCCTGGTCGATCAGAACGACCCCATCCTCGGTGCGATAGGTGGCGCCGACCGGGCAGACCTCGACGCAAGGCGGTCTTTCGCAATGATTGCAAAGCTTCGGGACGAAAAACGCCGTTTCGACCTTTTTCTCCTGGTAACGCTGATCGAAGCGATACGGTTCGACGAACCGAGAGTTCGAGGCCTCGATGTCCCCGGGATCGGCGAGGCTGTCCACCAATGGCGCGGCTTCACCATCGAGATAGGTGTAGCGCTCGACCCAGGTGCGGAAATGGTGCGGATCCTGCGGCACGCCGTTTTCGAGCTTGCAGGCCTCGACGCAAGCGAGGCATGCGGTGCATTGATTGGCGTCGACGCCGAATGCCCAATGGTGTTTTGTCCAATTGTAGGACGGGGTTGGGAAAGAGGGCGCGGCGCCGTCCTTGGCCGCGGCGGCGGCGGGCTTTCTGGCAAAAGCGCCGAAAAGCTCCAGCGCTGCGGCACCGAGGACGGCCATCGCTCCGGCAATCCGCAGAAAGCTGCGGCGGCCTATTGGGGATGGAGAAAGTTTCCTCGTCATCGTGCACCGACCTTGAAGAGAGCGGAAGAGGCGTTTCCGGCCTGCCACGGCAAACCGGAGTAAAAGGCGGCGAGCTCTTTGATCTCGGCCGGGCTCAGGTGGCCCGCGACGCGCGCCATCAACGGCTCCTTGCGGGTGCCGCTGCGGTAAGCCTCGAGCGCGCTTGCGAGATAGGCTTCCTTTTGCCCGGCGAGGCTCGGCACCGCCGGGTTGCGGCTGATTCCGCCTTCACCGTGGCAAATGCCGCAGGCTTCCCCTCGCGCTTTGCGAGCAAGGGCGGCGGGGAGCGGATGGGCGGCAGGGGATGCCGGCCGCGACAGCCCGGAGAAATAAGCGGCGAGGTTGGCGATCTCCTTATTGTCGAGCGCCGCGGCGACGCCGTTCATGATCGGGGCTTTGCGCGCTCCCCTCTTGTAGGCTTTGAGAGCCGCAACGAGATAGGCGGGCTGTTGGCCGGCAAGATCGGGGAAGGCGGGGCCGAGGCTCATGCCGCCGGCGCCATGGCAGGCCGCGCACTGCGCCGATTGGGCCTTGCCGGCGGCGGCCGAACCGGCCAGCATCTCTGTCGCGACCGCAGGAAAGACGATCGCCGGCGTGTGCGGGTTGTGGCAGGCGGCGCACTGCTGGCTGCGGGCATGGGTGGCGACGACAATCTGCGGCAGCGCGACCGTGGGGCGCCCGGCCATCTTCTCGTGGCATTGAGTGCAAAGCGCCACCGTATTTTTCGGGACGCGCATCTTGCCGGTGACGCGATTATACCGCGAGTACATGATCGCCTTATGCGTGTCCAAAACGCGGGGCGGCGGCGGCTTGCCAAGGAGCGGATGCCTTCCGGCGGGACCGTGGCAGTCCTCGCAAATGACCCCGTGCCGCATCCCCCGCGCGGTCACGATCCGGTGCGCGCCGGCGGACCATTCGGCAAACTGTTGGCGGTGGCAGCTTTGGCAATAGTGGGAGCCTCTATACATCGGCGCGTCACTGGCGATTTCCGTCACCGACCTGGCGCGGTAATGGCCGTAAACCCAGAACGACGCCGGCACGAAATAAATCTTTGCCGCAAGCGCGAGGATGGCAAACACCACGAAAATGAATATGAGACGTTTGATGTGTTTCGGCATTTCTATGCCTCGATCAATCACAACCTGTCGCTGCGCCGAACCCGCCGTCAGGGCGGAGAGGGGAAAGAGTTGCCCCGTTCGGCGGGAAACCGGCACCGGGCGCAGCCTTTGCGCTTGCGGGGGCGGCCCGCCCGAAAAGATCGGAATGCATGGGATCTTCCCTTCGCGCCGTCTAACGCGTCAGCCGCCCGATGGTCTCGACCAGCTCTTCGACCTTGTGGCGTTCGCCAAGCACATCGCCCGAAGCGAAAGCGGCCGCGACAGAGCTGCCGAACTGGTCGCGCAGGATCTGCAACTCGGCCTTGCGCAATGCGGCGCGGATCGCGGCCGAGCGCGCGAGAACCTCGAGGCAGGCTTCGTCCTCTTCGATCATCCGCAAAAGCCCGCGAACCAGGCTTTCGATCCGCATCAAGCGCGCCAATAGGGCGTCTTTGTCGACTTGGTCCATGCTCGGCCTGCCCGACCTTGACACATTACCCTGGTATCCTATATAGCCTACCCATGTAGGGTATGCAACCTGCGACAAACACGCACCAAAACCGGATCGCGGTTCGCAAAGGCCCTCGCGAGAAAGCGGCGAAGCTATGAGTAGGCCGGCGGGAAAACGGCAGAATAGGACGAGCACAGCCTCCCTCAAAGGATTGGGCAGGAATGCGCCTTCTGCCGCTCGGTCAACGGGGGCGTTTCGCCCGCGGGAACGGGTGGAAAGGTCTTTCCTTTTTTGCGGCCTCGGCGGGTGCGGCAAAATAACCGCGGGCGCCAGCCTCTCCAAAAAAGTGACGCGGGCAGCCGGCAATCGGCAGCGAGGAGCGGGTCTTTGCGGCCGATCGCGCCCTCACGCAATGGTCTTTCGAGGTTTTCTTGAGGCCCCCTCGAAGCGGCGGTCGCTTTGCCTTGCGCGGCGGCGCCGCGCGCGGCCGCAAAGAGGCTCGGTCGGCGGTGTGGTCTTTGGGCGCCTGCAAAACTCAGCGTCGCGCCCAAAAGAAGCGCATCGCTTCCCAAGGCATAAAGAGTGAGACAAGGAGAACGCGGATGACGGCACGAATCGCTTCAGGACTGTGCGGGCTCTTCCTGTTGTTGTTTTGGGGCGCGCCGAGCCCGGCTCTCGCCGAAACCTTCAACTATACGCAGTGGGTGGGCAATATCGTGATCCACGTTGGCGTGATGCCCGCGCGGATGCTGCGCCATTACCCGCGCGGCAGTCCCGAGAGCGGCATGCATGGAGGGCCGGTCGCGAGCCACGGCGAATATCACGTCGTCGTTGCCCTTTTCGACGCCCGCACCAACGCCCGCATCAGCAAAGCCGAGGTCAAGGCTTATGTGCACGAGATCGGCGTCGGCGGAGTGGAAAAAACGCTGATGCCGATGTCCATTGCCGGCACCGTGACCTGGGGCAATTATTTTCCGATGACGCGGAGCGCCCCTTGCCATATTGTCGTGACCATCCGTCTCCCCGGCAGCCCAAGGCCGATCGAGGCGCTCTTCACGCACTGGAACGCGTAGCACTCTTGCGCGCGCCGGTGCGCCGCAGAAAGAAAGAGCGGGCTGAGAGCGCTCGAGCGAGCGCTCTCGGCGCAGGACAACGCTCCCACCCGGATCTCCCGCATTGGCAACCATTGCGCAGTGCGGGAAACGGAGGCTAACGGGTCATCCGCCCGATCGTGTCTACGAGTTCCTCCACCCTGCGCCGTTCTTCCACTGAATCGCCCGCGGCGAAAGCCGCGGCGACGCAATGGCTGACGTGATCGCGCAAGACCTGCTCCTCGACCTTGTGCAACGCCGCGCGGACGGCGGCGATCTGGGTCAAGGTTTCAACGCAGTGGCGGTTCTCCGCGATCATGCGCATGATCCCGCGCACCTGCCCTTCGATCCTCCGCAACTGCGCCGTAACAGTGTCTCTTGTGGTCCCGTGCATCCCCGTTCCGCCGGTGTCCATTACATACCCGTATAGGGTATTTAAGCGATAAAACGACGCCTCGCAAGATCCTCGCGCGGAAGGGAGGCCTCTCAAGCGCCCGGCGGGGGTTGCGGCAAGTGCGGGGAAAGAGCCTCGCTCCGGGGAGCGCGGCTGCGGCTAGAGGGGCGCGAAGGCAAGCGTCGCGATACGCAATTTCCCCTACGGAAAACACCGTATTTTGCCGGCCCCGGCGCCTACCGATATCCCTTGACGCAGATCGATACCGATCACGCGAACAAGGCGGAGGAAGGGATCGTGGCGCGGCGCGAAGAGGAAGCGGCGATCGCCGCATTCATCAGGAGGAAGGGGATCACCAGGTGCCCTACAGTTTGCCTCCTGCCCACTCAGGGAACGGTAAGCCCGGCCGACCGGGCCGCCCTCGAAAATCGAACGGCGGCGCTCGAAGAGCGGCGCCAGAGGCTCCCGCAGCCGAATTGGCCGATGGCGGGCGCGGCCTCCTTCAACCATAGAGGCAATGTGCCCCTTTAGAGAGTGAGGGTGCGCCGCGCCATCGCCGCCCGCCACAGCGTGCTGCGCGGGTGGTCGAAGACGAGCCCCGGGTTTTCGGGGGTCGTAAACCAGGCGTGGCGGGCGATCTCTCCTTCGAGTTGTCCCGGCGCCCAGCCGGCATAGCCAAAAGCGATAATGCTCTTTTTCGGCCCTGTGTTATGGCCGATATCGGAAAGGATCGCGCGGCTCGCGGTCAGCGCAACCTGGCTGTCGATGGCGATCGTGCCGGCGCCATGGTAGTCGCTCGTATGAAGAACAAAGCCGAATTGGGGTTCGACCGGCCCTCCGTCGAAGACCCGTACCTTGCCCGAGACGCCCTGCGCCTTGCCGCCGGCTGCCTTGATCAGGCCGGCGAGCGAACGCATCCCGATCGGGTGGTTGATGACGATGCCGAAAGCCCCTTTGCTGTCGTGACGCACCATCAGGATGACGGCATGGTAAAAGCGCGGGTCGCCGATCGAGGGTGACGCGATCAGAAGCTCTCCGCCGCCGGCGACCGGGGCAGGCGGCGGAAAAGCCGCGCCGAGAAAAAGCGCGGCCGCAAAGAGCATCGCCGCCGGCGCGAGGAGAACCTGCCTCAACGCGGAACGAGTCACCTCCCGTCCCTCCTTTTCGATGCTTCTCTCCCCTCTTCGCGCGGCAGAAGGGGGAAAGCGAGTTTACATCGTTTGCCGCGGTCCGATAAAGCCTTCCGGCGGCGAACCGATGCCGATCGCCGCCGCCTTCGACGCCGAGAAAAGCAAGAAACGCCTTGCCAGCGCACGGAAGCGCGGGAAAGCTGGTGGGCGGGCAAAAGCTTTGTGCGCGCCTCGGACGCTTTAGGGGGCTCCTTCTTCGGCGGCCCGCGCCCAAGTGCAGGGCAGCATTTGCCGGGCCGGCATTTGCGGGATCGCGGTTTTTTCTGCCGCTGCGGCCGGCGCCCTCGCGGCGCGCAGGGCGCGGCAGGGCGATCTGGGATAGAGTGCAAGGAGAGGGACAGTGGCGCTCCACTTCACTCGCGAGGAATTTGCGGCGCGTCAAAGACGGGCCCGCGAAGCGATGGCCGAAGCCGGCCTCGACGGTCTCCTGATCTTCCGCCAGGAGAGCATGTACTACCTGACCGGCTACGACACGAGCGGCTACAGCATGTTCCAGGGGATGTATCTGGGGGCGGACGGCGGTTTGGCGTTACTCACGCGTTCGGCCGATCTGAGGCAGGCGCGCCTGACGTCGGTGATCGAGGACATCCGCATCTGGACCGACCGGGAAGGGGCCGATCCGGCAGCCGAACTCTGCGACATGGTGGCGGAATACGGCGGGCGGGGAAAACGGATCGGAGTCGAATATCACGCCTATGGCCTCACCGCCCAGCGCGGCAAATGGGTCGATGCCGCATTTGCCGGGTTTTGCGAGCTGGTCGATGCGTCCGACCTGGTCCGCCTTTTGCGGCTCGTCAAAAGTCCCGCGGAACTCGCCTATCTGCGGCAGGCGGGCAGGCTCGTCGATGCGGCCTGCCGAAAATCGCAGCGTTTGACGGTGCCGGGGGCCTCTCTCGGCGCCATTTACGGGGCGATGATGAAGAGGATCATGCTGGGCGACGGCGATCCGAGCGCCAGCCGCTGGCCGATGGGAAAGGGCGAAGAGGCCCTTCTCGTGCGCTACCACACCGGGCACGGACGGGTGGCTGAGGGCGACCAGGTGCAGTTCGAGATCGCCGCCGCCTATCGCCACTACCACGCGGCGCTGATGTACGTGATCCTGACGGGCCAACCCGACCCGCGTTACCGCTCCATGTTCGAGGCCTGCGCCGAGGCTCTCGACGCCTGCGAAGAGGCGTTGCGGCCCGGCAACACCGTCGGCCAGCTGTTTGAAACCCATGCCGCGATCCTCGGCAAAGCCGGTTATGCCGGGCATTTCCTCAATGCCTGCGGCTACACGATGGGGGCGACCTATCCGCCGACCTGGATGGATTGGCCGATGATCTACAAAGGGGAGCCGCAGGTTCTGGCGCCGAACATGGTGTTTTTTCTTCACATGATCCTGCTCGACAGCGACACCGGGATGAGCATGTCGCTCGGCGAAACGGCGATCGTCACCGAAACCGGCTGCGAGCCGATCAGCCGGGCGCCGCGCCGTCTTCTGGTCGCGCAAGGCTGAGCGCGGCCCGCCGCGAGCGATCAGGCCCGGCGATCAACCCCGGCCGCGCCGCAGGATCCCGGCTGTCGAAAGGACGGCGACGGCGAAGGCTATCAGCAGGGAACTGACGGCGGTGATCGTCGGATCGATCTGCATGGTGACGCTCGTCCAAATGCGTACGGGGAGGGTCATGGTCGTCGGACTGGCGAGAAGCAACGCGACGAGCAGCTCATCGAAGGAAGAGAGAAACGCGAACAGCGCGCCCGAAATCACTCCGGGGCTGATGATCGGCAGCGTGACGTGAAAAAAGGCGCGCAAGGGCGAGGCGCCGAGAATGATCGCGGCCTGTTCGAGGCGCTGGTCGAAACCCTGCAACGTCGCCGAGACGATGACGACGACAAGCGGCAGCGTCAGGACCGTCTGGCCAAGCGCCATCGCGATCGGGCTGCCGATCATGTCCAGCCGCGCAAAGAGAAAGAACACGGCGATCGCGATGATGATTCCGGGGACGATGAGGGGCGCCAAGATCAGCACATAAGCGGCGGTCTTTGCCGGAAAGCGCTCGCGCACCAGCACGATCGAGGCGAGGACGCCGAGCACCAGCGAGAAGAGCGTGCACATCCCCGAAACCCGCAGGCTCAGCCAAAGCGAGGTCATCCACTGCGGATCGTTGAAAAACCGCTCGTACCATTGAAGCGAAAAGCCGGGCGGGGGAAATTGCAGGTAGCGCCCCGAACTGAACGACAACAGGATGACGACGACAATCGGCGCCAAGAGGAAAAGCAGGGTGAAGGCCGTCAAGGCGTTGAGCGCCAGGCGGCGCCACGCCGCGCCCGTCGCGACCTCTGCGCCCGCGCGCATCAGAGCTTGCTCTCGAACAGCGACTTCAGCCCGACAAAACGGCTGTAGAGCAGAAAGCCGGCGAGCGTCAGAAGCAGAAGGAGGATCGCGAGCGCTGAGGCAAAGCCCCAATCCATCCCGAGTTCGACCTGTTCCTCGATGACCATCGCGATCATCTGATCGCCGGCCCCGCCGAGAAGCCGCGGGGTGATGAAATATCCGACCGCCAGGATAAAGACCAGAAGCGAGCCGCCGACCACCCCAGGCAGGCTCAAAGGCAGAAAGACATGCCAGAACGCCCGCCCGCCGCCGGCGCCGAGATTGCGCGCGGCCTGCAGAAGCGTGCCGTCGATGCCGCGCATCACGCTATAAAGAGTGAGCACCATGTAAGGCAGAAGCGCGTAGGTCATGCCGACCAAAACCGCGAAACGGTTGAACAGCAGCTTCTGATGGCCAAGGCCGACAGCGCCGAGAAGCTGGTTGATGACGCCGTCGGGCGCCAGAAGGATCATCCAGGCATAGGTGCGCACGAGGATGTTCGTAAAAAGGGAAAGAAGAATGCACGCCCAGATCGCGCCGGCCGCGAGCCTGCCGCAATGCACCAGCACATAGGCGAGGGGGTAGCCGAAAAGAAGCGTCACGATCGTCACCGTGAGCGCGATCTCGAAAGTGATCTGAAAGACGCGAAAATAGATCGGATGAGCGACGAGCCGGCCGTAATGGGCGAGGGAAAAGCCGCCCGCGCCGGAGAGGCTGCGCATCACGATGTCGATCATCGGATAGGCGAAAAAGAGGCCCAAAAACAAGAGCGCCGGAAGGATGAGGAGGATCGTCCGCGACGACCGGGTCCCGCGGCGAGCCGCCAAAGCTGCGGAGAGCCTTTCCTCGGCCGCGGGGATCGGGGCGAGGGCGGGCTGCATCGGCTAAAGCCGGGTTTCGAGGGATGGGCTCAAAGAGCGGACGGATCGTCGAGAAGCGCGGTGTGCGCGGGGCGCCAGCGCACCCCGATCTCGTCGCCGATCCGAGCCTGCGCGCCGATCTCGCGGTCTTGCGTCTTGACCGTCAACGCCACCTCGCCGAAGAGGATCCTGTAGCGCACGGCGTCGCCGAGAAAGACGATCTCGCCGATGCGGCCGGTCCAAAGGTTGAAGCCGTTGCCGGGATCGGCGGCGGAGACGAGGACGAGACGCTCGGGGCGGATCGAGGCCACGACCGGCATCCCCGGCGTCACCGCGGCATGCCCGTGGGCGCGGAAAATCCGGCCGCTTTGATGCCTCACCTCGACCGTGCCGTCGTTCTCGATCGCCGTCGCGGTGCCGCTGACGAAATTCGACTCACCGACGAAGTCGGCGACAAAGGTGCTGACCGGCTCGTCGTAAAGCTCGGCCGGAGGGCCGACCTGTTGGATCCGGCCGTTGTGCATGACCGCGATCTGGTCGGACATGGAAAGCGCTTCCTGCTGATCATGCGTCACATAGATGACGGTCATATCGAGCTCTTTTTGAATGCGCTTGATCTCGGCCTGCATGTGTTCGCGCAGTTTCTTGTCGAGCGAACCCAAAGGCTCGTCCATCAAGAGCACGCGCGGCTCGAAGACGATCGCGCGTGCGAGGGCGACGCGCTGCTGCTGGCCGCCCGAAAGCTGTCGCGGCATGCGTTCCTCGTAACCGGGCAGTTTGACCATCTCGAGGGCTGCGGCAACCTTGCGGCCGATCTCGGCGCGCGGGCGGCGGCGCATCCGCAACGGGAAACCGATGTTCTCGCCGACCGTCATGTGGGGGAAAAGAGCGTAGCTCTGGAACACCATCCCGAGCTCGCGCCGCTCCGGCGGCACGCGCCCGACCGGCCGCTCGTCGATGTAGATCTCGCCGCCGGAATTCGGCACGAATCCGGCGATCATCATCAGCGTCGTCGTCTTGCCCGAGCCGCTGGGGCCAAGCAGCGTCAGAAATGCGCCGGCCTCGACCGAGAGGCTCAAATCCTCTACGACGAGCGTTCCCTCATAAGCCTTTTGCAGCCGGTCGAGGCGCACCGGCACGCCATGCCGCGAGTTGCCGTTGCGGGCGGCGGCGCTCATCCTGAGAAACCGGGGATGGCGCGCCGCGGCGCCCGCGAACGCGCCCCTATTCGCCCAGGAGGAAGGCTTGCCACTTGCTGTTCACCTCGGCGCGATGATCGACCCACCAGCGTGCGTTGGTGGTAAAGCCGATCTTCAGATGCTGAGGAGAGGTCGGCAGCCGCGCGGCCAGTTTGGCGTCGATAAACTGAAACGCCTTCTTGTTCGTCGGGCCGTAGCCGACGAGTTTCGCGACTTCGGCCTGGGGCTTCGGCTGCAAGGCGAAATCGAGGTAGGCCAAAGCGTTTTCGAGGTTCGGCGCGCCTTTGAGGATGCATAGAGTCTGCAATTGCCGCGAACACTCGTTCCACTCGATCGCGAGCGGCGCCTTATGATCCATCAGGGCGAGGATGCGGCCGTTCCACACGCTGCCCAGCACCACGTCTTTGCTCGCCAGCATTTGGGCGGAGACGGCGCCCGAAGTCCACCATTTCGTGATGTGGGGGCGGATCTCGCGCAGCTTCTTGAAGGCGCGATCGACGTCGAGCGGATAAAGCTTGTCCATGGGCACGCCGTCGGCGAGCAGGGCGAATTCGAGATTGGGGAATTCGGCCGACATGTCCTCGAGCATGCGCCCGCCGGGAAAGCGCTTCACGTCCCAGAATTCGGCCCAGTTGCGCGGATGCTTCGAAGCGAAGGCGGTGGTGTTGTACCCCATCACCGTCGCGTAGGTGTTCTCGCCGATGTAATAGTCGGTGACGGAATCGATGTCGGCGAGATTGGTGCGCTTGAATTTGGCGCGGTCGATCTTTTCCAAGGCGCCGCGCTTCTCGAACGTCACCGTGGTGAACTCCCCGAGATCGGCGACGTCGATTTGAACGTCATGCGCCTCGACCATCGCCGCGATTTTGGCGACGTTGGTCGCAAAGGGCTGGACCTCGATCCCGGTGGCGGCCGTGAAAGGCTCGAAAATGGCCTTGCGCAGGGCGTCCTCGTAGGCGCCCCCTCCGGTCCGCACGATCACCTTGCCGGCGGTCTTGGCGCGCGCGCGGGAGACGAGCGCGGGCAGCGTCCCGGCCGCGGCGAGGCCGGCGCCGATTCCCACCCCCTGCAAAAGGGTTCTGCGCGAGAGCCGATGCGCCCTCGGGCGGCGGTGCTCTAGTCTCGTCTTCATTTCGATCCTCCTTGGGTTCGATGGAGTGGCGTTCCGGCGGCGCGCTCCGCACCGCTCATCCTGCGGCCCTTTACGGGCCGCCGACCCCGATATGGGCGAGAATGCCGTCGCAACCGACGACATGCCGCGACAGCGCCACCTCTGCGGCCGACAGCCCGCAGGCGAGCCCGACAAGCTGAGAGACATGCAAGACCGGAACTCCGAAGGCGCCATGGAATTCCTGCTCGATGCTCGGCTGATAGGCGTCGAAGACGGTGTGGCAGAGAGGGCAAGGCGTCACGATGCATTGCGCGCCATTGTCCTTGGCCTTTGTCAGGTGCCGGCCGCTCATCCGCACCGCGATCTCTTCCGCGGTGCCGAGGACATGGAAGCCGCAGCATTTGTCGGCCCCCTCATAGGGAACCGTTTCAGCGCCGAGAAGCCGGCAGAGGCGATCGAGCGCCGGCGTCTCTTCGCTCCTTTCGCCGCCGTAAACGGTCGCCGGCCGCTGCAGATGGCAGCCGTAAAAGGGCGCCACCCGCAGTCCGCGCAAAGGGCGCACCAGCCGCTCTTCGAGCGCTCTCTCGCCCAGATCCTCGGTCAAAACCCAGAGGAAGTGCTTGACCTCGCGCTCGCCCCTAAAGGTCAGCCGTTCCCCGGCGAGCGCGCGATTGACGGCCTCGCGCGCCGCGGCGTCGGTCTTGAGCCGCCGGTTGGTCTCGGTCAGGTTGAGAAGGCAGGTATCGCACACCGCCACGAGATCGCAGCCGATCCGCTCCGCGAGCGCCAGGATGCGGCCGTTCGCCGTCAGGTGCAGCTGCTCGCTGACGGCGCGGAACTCGCGCGCTCCGGTGCAGCCCGGGTTTTCGAGTTCCTCGAGCGCGATGTCGAACAAGGATGCGACCGCATGGGTGCTGATATCGAGCTCGCGGCAGGTCCCCTTGGCGGAGCATCCGGGAAAGTAGGCGTATTTCCGCTTCATTCGGCGTCCTCATGCGACTGATAGGCCTTGCGGATCGCCTCGGCGGCGGGGGCGGAGCGGTCGCCCAGCACAGAGCCGAGGCCGAGCTTCCCGCGCCGCCCGAGGCGCAGGGCAACGCGCAGCGCCTTGAGCGAGACCCCGTTGGTCTTGAGCGCGATACGGGCGGCGTCGGCATAGCCGCGCGCCTTGACGACCTCGACAAACGCGCGGGTGCGGCGCGCTCCGACAGCCCCCTTGCCATAGACGAGACGTTTCAGAGGCTCTATCGCCTCGCTCACGATCGGGATCCCAGTCGGGCAGACGCGTTCGCATTCATAACAGGAGACGCATTTGAAGACCTGCGCCACTTCGTCGGCGAGCCGCGCGCGGTCGGCGTGATCGCGCGGATCCTGGGCGAGATCGCTCAACTGGACGAGAAGGGCCGGTCCGGCAAAGCCGCTCCCGGGCTGTTGCAGGACCGGGCAGGCCGATTGGCAGGCAAGGCACTGGATGCAATCGCGCAGATGGTCGCCGCCGGCCATATCCTTTGCCGAAAGCGGCTCGGGAAAGCCCTCATAGCTTTCCTTGCGCGCGATCATCGGCGCGAGCGTTGCGAGGGCCTCTTCGAAGGGATCGCGCGAGGTCACGAGGTCGCGCAAGAGAGGGAGATTTTTGAGCGGTTCGATCGTCATCTCGCACTCCGCCTCTTCCCAGCAGGCGAGCTTCGGCGAACCGTTGACGTTTACGGCACAGGTGCCGCATTTCTTGGTCCCGCAAAACCACCGGTAAGCGAAATCGACGGCTTCGATGTCGTGGATGTGATCGAGCACGTCGATGATCCGCATCCGCGGCCTATGCGGCACGTCATAGGTGTCGTAGCGCGGTTCGCGATCGGTTTCGGGATCGAAGCGGTAAAGTCGAACGCGAACCGTGCCCGGCTCAGTAGTCTGCCTCGAAGAAGGGCTCACGACTTTTCTCCGGTTTCAAATGGGGAACCGGGATCGGCTCCACGCGCGAGCGCCACTCGCCGTCGATTCGGCTGACGATGTTGCGGCACAGCCAGTTTTCATTGTCCACGTAAGGATAGTCCTCGCGGTAAAAGGGCCCGCGGCTTTCCTTGCGGTTGAGCGCAGAACGAACCGTCGCTTCGCAGGCATCGAGCATCGAGCACACGTCGAGCGCGTCGATCCACGCCGTGTTCCAGTTCCGCGACGCACTTTCGAGAGCGAGGCGCGGCGCCATTTCTTCCCGCGTCGCCACGATCTCTGCCAGCGCCTGCTGCAATTTTTTCTCGTTCTTTACATAGCCGAGTTGCCACATGATCTCGCGGATGCGCCGCTTTGCCGCGATCGGCCGCACGCCCTCGGGGCTCGAGCGCAAAAAGCCGAAAACCCGCTTTTCTTCGACCCCGACCGCCTTTTCGGGAAGCGCCGGCGTCTTTCCCTCGAGCGCCGCCTCGGCGGCTGCAATGCCGGCGACCTTGCCGTCATAGCTGACCGGGCCGACGCCGCCCAGATAATGGCAACCGATGGCGCCGGCGAGGTAAAGGCCGGGCAGGCTCGTCGTCATGCGGATCGTATCGACGTTGATCCCGCCCTGGCGCATATGCCAGGTGATGCCGCATTCGATGCGGTCTTTGCCGACGTCGAGGCCGAGCTTTTCCCAGATCTTCGCCTGGTGCTGGTAGG
>JAJYIC010000008.1 GCA_021790295.1 Pseudomonadota bacterium
GAGGAGAAAGAGCCGGCGTGCCTGAAGGGTTGCGAGCGGAGGGGATCGGCGTGAGCGCGAGAGCCGCGCCGTTGCCGCAAAAGGGCGCGCCCCGATCCGCCGAAAGCGCGGTGCGGGTCAGCGGCAAGTTCTTTTTCCGGGGAGGCGAAAAGCACTTTCTCAAAGGCGTGACCTACGGCCCCTTTGCCGCGGCGAGCCATGGCCTCCCTTTTCCGGAGCCGCAAAGGGTCGCAAGCGATTTCGCGATGATGCGGGACGCGGGGGTCAACACGGTGCGTCTTTTTACCGTGCCGCCGCCGTGGCTTCTCGACGCCGCCGCGCGAGCCGAACTCGACGTCCTTCTCGGCATCCCTTGGCCGTGGCATCACGCTTTTCTCGACAGTTCGCGCACGCGCGCCGAAATCCGCCGGACCATCGCCCGCGGGGTTAGGGGCTGCGCACGGCACCCGGCGATCCTCGCCTATCTCGTCGGCAACGAAATCCCGCCCGACATCGTCCGCTGGCATGGCGCCGAGCCGGTGCGGCGGTTTCTGCGCGGCCTCGTCGACAGCGTCCGCGCGGAGCACCCCGAAGCGCTCGTCAGCTACGCCAATTTTCCTTCCACCGAATATCTCACGATCGACTTTAGCGACTTCCTCTCTTTCAACGTCTATCTCCACGAGGAAGGCGCGTTTGCCCGCTATCTCGCGCATCTTCACAATCTTGCCGTCGATCGGCCTCTGGTTTTGACCGAGTTCGGCATCGACACCTTGCGCGAAGGGGAACTGCGCCAGAGCGAAGTTCTTTCCGCGGAAATCGGCGCCGCCTTCGCGACCGGGGTTGCCGGAACCTTTGTTTTCTCCTGGACCGACGAATGGTTTACCGGAGGCTCTCCGATCGAAGATTGGGCGTTCGGCCTCCTCGACCGCGAACGCAAGCCGAAACCCTCCCTTGCCGCGCTCGCGCACCGATACCGCGGGCCTTTGCCGCCCTCCTTGCCCCGGTATCCGCGGGTATCGGTGGTGGTCTGCGCTTATAACGCCGAGCGCACGCTCGATCCCTGCCTTTCCTCTCTCGCCGTCCTCAACTATCCCGATTACGAGGTGATCCTCGTCAACGACGGCTCCCGCGACCGCACCCTCGAGATCGCGCAAAAGCATCCCTTTTGCCGCATTCTGAACCAGGGCAACGAAGGGTTGGGCGTTGCCAGAAACCGGGGCCTTCAGGCCGCGACCGGCGAGATCGTCGCTTATACCGACAGCGATCTCGTCGCCACCATGGAAGCGCGCGAACTTGCCGCTTGCGGCGGCCCCAACCTGCCGCCGCCCGAAGAAAGCCTCGTGCCTGCGGCCGTCGCGCTTGCGCCCGGAGGGCCGACCCATGTGCTTTTGTCGGACGAGGTCGCCGAGCATATCGCCGGCTGCAACATGGCGTTCCGCCGCAAGGCGCTCGAAGAGATCGGCGGTTTCGATCCCGTCTTTCGCGCCGCAGGAGACGATGTCGACATCTGCTGGCGCCTGCAGGACAAAGGCGCCGTCATCGGGTTCAGCGCGGCGGCGGTCGTCTGGCACTTCCGCCGCAACACGCTGCGCGCCTATCTGAAGCAACAGCGCGGCTACGGCAAGGCCGAGGCGCTCGTCTATGCGAAGCACCCTTTTCGCTTCAATCTTTTCGGCCAGGCGAAATGGTTGGGGCGGGTTTACGGCGATCTTTCAGCCGCCCTTCTATTCTCGCGCAGGCCCGTCATCTATTCGGGGGTGTTCGGCCGCGGCCTTTTCCAGACGCTTTATGAATCGCCTTCCTCGCTGATCGAGTATCTGCCTCTCTCTTTCGAATGGGGCGGGATCGCTCTCCTCCTCGCCGCCGCCGGGATCTCGGGCGGCGGCTTTTTGTGGCTTCTTTGCGTGCCTTTGTTCATTACCCTTGCCATGTGCCTCGACGGCGCGCGCAAGGCTCCTGCGGAAAAAGGGTTTCTTGGGCGCAAAGGGGCCGTGCGTTGGGGCGAAGCCTTAAGGTTGCGCGCTCTCGTCGCCCTTCTCATCTACCTCGGCCCGCTCGCGCGCGGCTCGGAGCGCCTCAAATGGCGCCTCAAGGCGATGCGGGCGCCGCAAAGGGTGCGCCTTCCCGGCATCCTGCAACGCGCGCGCCTCTATCTGGGCGCCCTTGCTTTCGATCTTTCCTATTGGAGCGAGGGGGTGGTCGAAAAGGAGGCGCTCATTTCGGGGCTGATGAATTTCCTTCTGCCGCAGAAATATTTCGTCGTCCCCGACAACGGCTGGAGCGGTTTCGACCTCAAGATCGCCCGCGGGCTTTGCGGGCGCGCGCTCCTCACCTTTTGCTCTGAGGATCATGGCCGCGGAAAGCGCCTCATCCGCGTGCGTTGCGCCTTGCGCCTGTCGCGCCTCGCGCGGTTTTTATTGCGCAGTTGCGCGGGCCTCGCGGCGCTCGCACTGATCCTCGGCTGGCCCTTGGCGGCGGCCGGGCTCGGCATCTTCGGGCTGTTCGGTTTTGCGGCGATGGGATTGGAACTCGCGCGATTCGGGGGAGTAATGCACCGCATCCTCGACGCCGTCGCCGAAGAGGCCGGGCTTCTCGCGCTTTCGCCTTTGCCGGGCCGTCCTTTGCCCGCCGCAGCCGAGCGCGCGGCCTAAAGGGAACGCCGCCCCGGGCAATGGTGAAAAAGCTCGCCCCTTATCTCGGTCCTTACCGCTGGCGGATCGCCTGGGCGCTTTTGCAGATCCTTCTCATCACCGGGGCCGACCTTTTGAAGCCGTGGCCTTTGCAGGTGGTGATCGACGATGTTCTCGGCGGCAAGCGACTCGCATTCCCGCCGTTTTCGTCGATGCCGAAAGGGACGCTCCTCCTTTTGGCCTGTCTTGCCCTGGTCTCAGTCCAGGTCGCCGCCGCCGCGCTCGTTCTCCTTCACAACATGACCGCGATCCGCATCGGCCAGAACATGGTCAACGATCTGCGCGGCGCCCTTTACGCGCATCTGCAAAGGCTCTCTCTCCAGTTTCACAGCCGCCAAAGAGTCGGCGATCTTCTTTACCGCGTCACCGCCGACAGCTTTGCCGTTCAGACCATGATCATGAACGGGGTGTTGCCGATCCTCGGCGCGACGCTGCTGTTGTTGGGGATGCTCGCCGTCCTTTTCCCTCTCGACCCCGCTCTCACCCTTCTGGCGCTCAGCATCGTGCCGGCGCTCTTTCTTCTCGTCTCGCGCTTCAACCGGAAGATCCTCACCCTCGCCACCGAATCGCGGCAGCGCGAAAGCCGCGTCTATTCCCTTGTCGAATGGGCGATGTCGGGGATCAGGGTGGTTCAGGCCTTCACCCGCGAAGAGGACGAGCACCGCCGTTTCATGGGGGCAAGCCGCGCCAGCCTCGATGCAAACCTGCGCCTTTACAGTTGGCAGACGCTTTATTCCGGAGCGGTCAACGCCCTCGTCGCGCTCGGCACCGCGCTGGTCGTCTACGAAGGGGCGCGCGCGGTCATCTCGGGCAGGCTCTCGCTCGGGCAACTGATCGTTTTCGTCTCCTATCTCGGGCAGCTTTATCTGCCGATAAACCAGGTGACGCAAAGCTGGGGCCTCATCGCCGGAGCAAAGGCGGGGGCGCGCCGGGTTTTCGAGGTCCTCGACACCGAGGCCGATCTTGCCGACGGCGCGCGCTCCTTTCCTGCCTCCGGGGCTGAGGGGCATATCGCCTGGCGCGGCGTCGGCTTTTCCTACCGGCCGGAAACCGCGGTTCTGAAAGACGTCACCCTCGAAGTCCCCGCCGGTTCGACGATCGCCGTCGTCGGCCCGACCGGAGCGGGGAAATCGACCCTTCTCGCGCTTCTCCCGCGCTTTTACGATCCCTCCTGCGGACGGGTGGAGATCGACGGGTGCGACGTCCGCGAGTACAGGCTCAAATCCATGCGCCAGCAGATCGCCCTGGTCTTGCAGCCGCCTCTCATCTTTCCCCTGTCACTACGCGAGAACATCGCTTACGGCTCTCCCAAAGCGAGCGAAGAGGCGATCCTCGCTGCGGCGCGAGCGGCTTCGCTCGAGGATTTGATCGGCTCTTTGCCGCAAGGGCTCGACAGCCTTCTCGGCGAATCCTCTTTTGTCCTCTCCGAAGGGGAAAAGCAGCGCATCACGATCGCGCGGGCTCTTTTGCGCGATGCGCCGATCCTCATTCTCGACGAACCGAGCTCGGCCCTCGATGTCGCCACCGAAGCCCGCGTCATGAAGGCGATCGAAGAGCTGATGCGCGGGCGAACGACCTTTATCATCGCCCATCGCCTCTCCACCGTGAGACGCGCAGACCGCATCGTCGTTCTCAGCCGCGGCGCCCTTGTCGAACAGGGGACCCTTGGCGAACTCCTCGCCAAAGGGGGGCTTTTCGCCGAGTATTACCGCACTCAATTCGCGGGCGAAGAGGAGCGGGCCGGCGATTCTTTCGCCGCGCGTGGGCGGCAACTCTCGAGCGGAAATTCCTGATCGCGCGAAAGGCGATATCGAACTTTCCCAGTACAGCAAAGAGTAGAATACCCGCGATGCGGCGAATTTCCTGGTCCTTCCGCGTTCGCGGCGAGGCTCTCCCGGTTTCGATTTCTCGTTGATTGACCATCGCCGGCGAGGCGGACGGCGGTTGCCGCGGGAGATATCGAAAAAGGAGGGCGAAAGTTCGATTCTCTGTTGCCAGTGGTTCTGTGGGAGGTTAGGGTCCGCCGGTCGAACAACGCTGGCGGTTTGAGCTTCGAACGCGAAGGCTCGACAAAGGGGAAGGGAGGACCCTCGGCCTCTCGGGAAGCGGCCGCTGGGGGATGGTTCGGCCTGAAGCCGGCGCCTGGTTCGGGGCTTCTGCCGCGGACGCCTACGGCCCGGCAACGCTGCGGGGGGACATGGTCAGCGATCACGCGATTGGGGGAAAGAGGCTCTTTCCTGGGCTTCCGGTTTCAATCTTGGCGAGAACGCGCGCCGCGCTTTCCGCCGTAAAGCCGGGGGGGGTGGGTTTCGGCCTTCTCTTGCTCTTCCTCTTCGCCGCGGGGCTCGGCATCCTCGGCCTCGGCTACATCCATGATGCGCGCCTTCTCGCTCGGCAGCAGACGCTCGAGAGGCGGGTGGAACAAAGCAATCTCGTTCTTTCGCAAAAGCTCGCCCTCCTTGAAGACAAGCTCGGCGAAACCAGCCGCAAGCGCGCCGAGGCCGAGCGCCGCCTTGCCGCCGTTTCCGGCCAATCGGGGCTTTTGCGGGGTCTCTTATACGCGGCCGAGGCAAGGCTCGATACCCTCGATCAGGCGCAAAACGCGCTTTCAAACGAAACCGGCGCCATCCGCCAGGAGCTCGTCCTCTCGCGGCGCGCGGCCTCCTCGAAACAAAGCCGAATCGCGGTGCTGACGCGCACCCTCGGCGCCAAGGAAAAACAGCTGCGCGCGGCCGAGGCCGAACGCACCACCCTGAGCGCGCGCCTCGCCCACCTTCAGGCCGCAGCGGCCGAGGAAAAGGGGCGCGAGAATTCCTACCGGGCCAGTCTTGCGCGTTGGGCGCGGCAACTCAAACAGGCGATCAGCGAACGCGACCAGTTGAAGGCGCGCCTCAGTCTCCTGCAAGGCAAGCAATCCCGGGCCGGGCTTTTGGGCCGGCAAGGAAAGCGCGCCGCCTTGGCGCCTTCGCGTTTGCGTCTCGCTGCGCAAGGGAGCGGCGCTTTCGGCGAGATCAAGCGCGCTCTTGCCTCGACCGGTCTCGATGTCGAGCGCATCTTTGCCGGCTTCGGAACCGTTCGCGCCGAAGGCGGACCCTTTGTCCCGCCGCCCAAAGGGGGAAAGCTGCCGGGCCAGCTCGACGCCCGCCAGCTCCGGGTTCTGCGCCGGGTGGCAAAGGCGCTCCCGCTTTCGCTGCCACTCAACCACTATGAGCTGACAAGCGGGTTCGGGCCGCGCCGCGACCCTCTCAACGGGCGCGAGGAGTTTCATGACGGGCTCGATCTCGCCGCGCCTTACATGACCCCGATCTATTCAACGGCCGCCGGCACCGTCGTTTATGCCGGCTGGAAGTCCGGTTACGGCAAGCTGGTCGAGATCGATCACGGTTACGGCGTCAGCACCCTTTACGCTCATATGCACCGGTACACGGTGCTGACCGGCGAACATGTCGCCGCCCATACCCAGATCGGTTATATCGGCACCACCGGGGACAGCACGGGCCCTCATGTCCATTACCAGGTGATGGTCAACGGCCACCCGCAAAATCCGATGAAATTTGTTTCGCTCGGCCGCCTCTTTCCGGTCGCCGCACGCTAGGCGCCGGGTTCGCCCGCTTTTCAGCGGGAGAGGTCGCTCACAAGAGAAAGGGCCGAGGCCCGGCCGTCCCTCGCGCGATAGACCTGGAGATTTTCGAGAACGCTTTCGACGTAACGGCGAGTCTCGTCGACCGGCAGCATCTCGATCCAGTCGACCATGCCGATCGTCTTGGCGCGCGGATCTCCCAATTCGTTGAGCCAGCCTCTGACCCGGCCGGGGCCGGCGTTGTAGGCGGCGATGGCGAGCGGGTAGGAGCCGCCGAAATTCTCGAGCATACGCTCGAGATAGCTTTCCCCGAGACGCAGATTGTAACGGCCGTTGGATAGGAGCCGCGAACGCGAAAACCGCATCCGCAGCCCTTTTGCCACGGCCTTTGCCGTTGACGGCATGAGTTGCATCAAGCCGAGCGCTCCCGAACTGCTGACCGCGTCCCTCTCGAAAGCGCTTTCCTGGCGGATGACGGCATAAAGGAGAGCGTGCTCGGCCCCGCCTCCGGAAGGCAAAGCGATCGTGGGATAGCCGTAGCGCAGCAAAGGCACCCCGGCTTGAAGGGCGCGCGCCGAGACGGTGATGGCGAGATCGGGCCGCCCGCATTCCTCGGCAAGAGAGGCGAGCATCGCAAACTGGAGCGGCGTCTTGGCTTCTCTCGTCATCGAGAGGATAAAGCTTCTCCCAAGCGCGTCCTTGCCGAGAGCGAAAAAGATCCGCGCCGCGCGCACCCTTTCGCGGGCCTCGAAACGCTGCCGCTCCTCGGCGCTCGCCCGCGGCTCGGGCGCCGGATCGGAACGCGCGTCGCGGCCGAGCTTTGAGGCGGCGAGCTCTCCGTAATAGGTGCCGATATCCTCGGCGCCGGCGGCAAACCATTTCCCCGCAAGCGCCTTCTTTCCTTCCGCCGCGGCGGCAAGGCCGCCCCAATAACCGGCGCGGGCCCGCCCTTCCGGCGTTTTCGCGCGGGCAAGAACGCGCGAAAAATGATCGAACCCGAGCCCCGGCCTTTTGAGAAAGCGCAAAGCGATATAGCCGGCGAGAAATTCGGCTTCGGAAAGCGCATTCCCGTGAACGGCCCCATGCTCTTCGGCGAGAGTATAGGCAAGCTTCGGATTGCCGGCCGCCAGCACCTTGCGGGCGACGATCCGGCGCACGGCCCACCAGAGAGCCGGACGAACCGGGTTTTGAGGCTCGGCCAGAAGGAGGGTGACCGCGTCGTCGAAGCTCCCCTTTCTCAGCATAAAGCGCAGTTCCGCATAAAGAAGGCCCGGGTCCGCGCGCAAAGAGGGAGGAACGCGCGACCACAAAGCCTCGGCGTCGGGCGCCCCTTCGGCAAAGGCGAGGCGCGCCTCGGCGAGAGCGCGGATGTCGGAGGGCACGCGCGCGAGCATGCGCAAAGCCTCCCTCCGATCGCCCGCCCACAACAGGCGGTCAAGGCGTCTAACGTCGTCCCCGGGGCTGACGAGCGCGCCGAAACGGTCGAGAAAAGCCTTCTCGTCGGAGCGCCCGAAATTGCCGCCGATCCAGGCCGCGCGCAGCGCTTTTGCGCCGGCCCTCTTGTGCCCTCTATCGAGGAGGACGAGGGCGGCGCGAACCCTGCCCAAGGTGCTGATTGGCGGGTGCCGCGCGAACCAGCGCTCTGCAACGCTGTCGGAAACGCCGAAAAGCATGCTTTCGGCGGTCCGCAAAAGCGCCTTTTGTCTTGGCCAGTGCGGATTTTTGCGGATGAACCGGGCGATCTCGGCAAAGCTCCCCGTGGTCGGCCTTTGCGTATAGTCGAGCCAGCGCAGAAGCTTCCGGTAAAGCGGGTCTTTCCGCGAAGAGAGATCGGCATAGGCAAGCGGCCATTTGCCGGCGTGCGCCGCTTCGAGCGCCTGGCCCATCGCCCTTAGAGCGGGAGGCGAATGGTTTCGGCTTTTCGCCTCGGCCGCGCCGAGAAGGCCGAAGACGAAGAGGAGAGCAAGGAACAGGCGGCAAACCGGAGGCAAGGTGAGCCCTCCAGTCTTGTGTCAAGGATGGGACATCCTCTCCTTAGTTTTTTTTCCTTCGCAGGGCAAGACGGCGGCGAAACCGTCGGCGACGAGGCGCGGCGGCGGGGCGGTTGAACCCGGCTCGCCCCGGGTCTATCGTTTCGCCGAGCGCGGCGGAATCTCGGAGGAAACGATGTTCAAAGGATCGCTCGTAGCGCTGATCACGCCTTTCCGCGAAGGCAAGGTGGATGAAAAGGCGTTCGCCGAGCTTGTGGCCTGGCAGCTCGCGGAAGGCACGCACGGGCTCGTCCCTTGCGGCACGACCGGCGAATCGCCGACCCTCAGCGACGCCGAACGGCAAAGGCTCGTCGCCATTTCGGTCGAAGGGGCAAAAGGCAAGGCCCCCGTCATCGCCGGAGCGGGATCGAACGCGACCGAACACACGATCGAGATGACGCGCGCGGCAAAAGCGGCCGGAGCCGACGCCGCCCTCATCGTCTGCCCCTACTACAACCGGCCGACGCAAGAAGGGCTTTATCGGCATTTCAAGGCGATCAACGACGCCGTCGATCTGCCGATCATCATCTACAACATTCCCGGAAGAACCGGGGTCGACATGTCGAATGCGACGATGGCGCGTCTCGCGCGCTTGCCCAACATCGTCGGGGTCAAGGATGCGACCAACGATCTCGCCCGGCCTTTGCGGATGCGCGCCGAGATCGGTGCGGATTTCTGCCTTTTGTCGGGCGAGGATGCGACCGCGGTCGCTTATCTCGCCCAAGGCGGAGAGGGCTGCATTTCGGTGACCGCCAATGTCGCGCCAAAGCTTTGCGCGAGGATGCAGGAAGCCTGGCAAAAGGGCGACCTCGCTTCGATGCGGCAGATCAACGAACGCCTCATCCCCCTTCACGACGCGCTTTTCGCGGAGACGAGCCCCGTACCCGTCAAATATGCGGCCTCGCTCTTGGGGCGCTCTTCGCCCGAAGTGCGCCAGCCTTTGTGGCCGCTTTCGGCGGAGACCAAGGAAAAGGTCGAGAAGGCGATGCGCGGCGCCGGCCTGATCAATTGAAGGCCTTGAGGCTCGCGCGGACAAAGCGCGCGGGCCGGCGATGAGAACCTCCGACCGTTACGCCGCGCTCAACCGCAGGGCGCGCCACGATTATCTGATCGAGGAAACCTTCGAAGCGGGTCTCGCGCTTTGCGGCAGCGAGGTCAAGGTCCTGCGCCGGGGCGAGGCGAGCATCGCCGAGGCTTATGCCGACGAACGCGAAGGCGAATTCTACCTGATGGACGCCAACATCCCCCAATACAAGCCTTCCGGCCGTTTCGGCCACCAGCCGCGCCGCCCGCGCAAGCTTTTGCTCCATAAGAAGGAAATGGCAAGGCTCAGAGGCGCGATCCGGCGCGAGGGAATGACCCTCGTGCCGCTTGCGGTCTATTTCAACGAGCGCGGCAGGGCGAAGATCGAACTCGGGCTCGCCCGCGGCAAAAAGAAGAGCGACAAACGCGCGGCCGAAAGAGAGCGCGACTGGCAAAGAAGCCGCGCCCGGCTTCTGCGCCGCCACAATGCCTAAAGGGGCTCGACGCCGAGCCGGTGCGCGAGAGCCGCGAACACCTCTCTGAACATCGCCTCGGTGAGCCTTCCCGTATTCGTGTTGGTGCGCGAACAATGGTAGCTGTCGGCCAAGAGGAGGCCCTTCGGCAGCTCGTATAGCCGCCCGTGCACGAAAGGATAAGAGCCGGGGGAAAGGCCAAGCGCGAGAAGGGCGCTCCTGTGGGCGAGGGTCCCCAAGGCAAGGATCGCCCGCAAATCCTCCATGCCTTCGATTTCTTGTGCGAGGAAACCGCGGCAGCTCGAAATCTCGCCACTCTCGGGGCGGTTTTTCGGAGGCACGCAGCGCACCGCGTTGGTGATCCGCGCGCGGCAGAGTTCGAGCCCGTCATCCGCCCGCGCGCCAAATTCGCCGCGGGCAAAACCGAAACGCAAAAGCGTCCGATAAAGAAGAACCCCCGCAGCGTCGCCGGTAAAAGGCCGCCCGGTGCGGTTTGCGCCGGCAAGGCCGGGGGCGAGGCCGACGATCAGAAGCGCCGCGGAAGAGGCGCCGAAAGAAGGCACGGGCGCATTCCACCAAAGAGGATGAGCCTCTCTTTGCCGCTCCCGGAAAAGAACTAGGCGCGGGCAAAGGGCGCAGTCGCGCGGCGGCTCGGCAATCGGCCCCACGCGGCCCCACGCGGCCCCACGCGGCCTCAGGCGTCCTCGCCCGGCTCTGCCCGGAGCGCAGGCCGGGCGTCGGCGCGCTGGCCTTCTTCGCGCGGATGGTGGTCGCGCAGGATGCTCGGCGCCAGATCCTGCAACTCGATGAAATTGTCCGCCTGGCGGCGCAACTCGTCGGAAACCATCGGCGGGACCGAGCGGATCGTCGACACCACGGAAACGCGAACCCCTTTCCTTTGCACCGCTTCGACCAGGCGGCGGAAATCTCCGTCGCCGGAAAAGAGGATCGCATGGTCGATGTAATGGGCCATTTCGAGCATGTCGATCGCCAGCTCGATATCCATATTGGCCTTGATGCGGCGCCGCCCCATCGCGTCGGTGAACTCTTTTGCGGGTTTTGTCACCATCGCATAGCCGTTATAATCGAGCCAATCGACGAGAGGGCGGATTGGCGAATATTCCTGATCCTCAACCAGAGTGGTATAGTAGAAAGCGCGGATGAGCCGCCCTTTCGTACTGAAAAGATCGAGAAGGCGCTTGTAGTCTATATCGAACGCAAGGCCGCGGGCTGCGGAATAAAGATTGGCTCCGTCGATGAAGATGGCAATACGTTCTTCAGGATAGAATATCATTTGCGACGAATACTCCTCGAAGGAGACTATCGAACGAGTGTCATACACAAACCGCCTGCGGTCAAGACCGCAGATCTCGCGCCGGCGGATCCGAAGAAAGCGCCGAAGGGCGTAGCGCCGGGGCGCAAAGGCTGTGGTGAAACGTGATCCTCATCGCCCTTGGCGGCAATCTCGAAAGTCCCCTATGGGGCCCCCCGCGGGCCACTCTCGAAGCCGCGCTCCAGGCCCTCCAAAGCGAGGGCATTCGCCTCCTCCTGCGCTCGCGCTTTTATCTCTGCGCTCCCGTTCCGCCTTCCGATCAGCCCTATTTTGTCAATGCGGTCGCGGCTCTCGACACTCCTCTTGCGGCGGCGCCGTTGCTGGTGAGGCTGCTCGCCCTCGAGACCCGCCTCGGCCGCACGCGCGGCGCGCGCAACGCGGCGCGGATCCTCGATCTCGATCTTCTGGACCACGACGGCGCGGTGATCCAGACGCCTTTTCTCGAACTTCCTCATCCGCGCCTCGAGAAGCGCCGTTTCGTTCTCCTCCCTCTCGCCGAGATCGCTCCCTTCTGGCGCCATCCTCTCTCTGGCCTTTCGGCGTTGGAGCTTCTCGCTCTCCTGCCGCCGGGCGAAAGCGTCGAGCCTTTGCCGGAATAACCGATGCTGCGCATTGTGCGCCCGCTGCGACCCCCTTATAACCCGCTTCGTCTTCCCGTCTCGAAACGCAATCTCCATTGGCTCTATTGGGACACAATCGGACGATGACTGAGTACGAAGCGGCTCGCAGCCATATGATCGCGAGCCAGCTGCGCCCCAACAAGGTCGGCGATGAGCGCCTTCTCGCCGCTTTCCGGGCGGTGCGGCGCGAAGTTTTCGTGCCGCCTTCTCTGCGCGCGGCCGCCTATGGCGACGAAGATCTGCCTTTGGGGGGCGGCCGCTCGATGATGAAGCCCTTTGTCCTCGGCCGGCTTTTGCAAGCGGCCCTACCCCGTGCCGGCGACAACGCCCTCGTCGTCGGCGCCGGAACGGGGTACGAAGCCGCGCTTCTCGCGCGCCTCCTGCGCAAAGTGGTCGCTCTCGAAGAGGACGAAACGCTGGCGCGGCTTGCGCGATTCGCGCTGGCCGAAGAACAGGCGGCCCAGGTGAGCGTGGTCGAGGAGCCTTTGCGCAAGGGGTATCGCGCGCGCTCTCCTTACGAAGTGATCCTTTCCGCCGGGGCGGTCGCCGAGGTTCCGGCCGAGATCCTGGCGCAACTCGCCGAAGGGGGAAGGCTCGTCGCCGTCGAAAGGGGTAGCGAAGGTCCCGGACGCGCGGTCCTCATCGTCCGCAACGGGAGCGCATTCGTGCGCCGCATCCTTTTCGATGCCTGGGTGGCGCCGCTTCCGGGCTTTGCCCCCGAGCCGGAATTTGTTTTCGAGGAGTGAGGGGCGCGCCTGCGGCTTTTCGCGCCCTCAAGGCAAGAAGAATTCTCTGATGCCGAATCATCCCTGTAAGATGGGCGGGCGGGGTGCGAGGATCGTTGCAGAACCTGGCGGGGGAATGATGTCGCAAACCCTCTTCAAAGCCTCTCCGGGTCGGGAGCGAGAGTTGTGCCGCAGGGCGCCGAAGGGCGGGGGCATTGCCGGCTTTCTCGCAAAGCCGCATATGGCCGGAGGAAAATGATGCGGGGGCGCCGTTCGATTTTCGTTTCTGCCGCGCTTTTCTGCCTGGTGGCGGGCCTGGAGGCGGCGCCGGCGGAAACGCTGAGGGAGGCGCTCGCTTACGCCTATACGACCAACCCGCAGCTTCTGGCGCAAAGAGCCTTGTTGCGAGCAACCGACGAAAGCGTGCCGCAGGCGCTCGCCAACTGGCGCCCGACCGTCACTTTCACCGGACAGCTCGGTTACGAGGTCAACGTCTTTCAACCGAGCGGATCGCCAAGCAGCGCCGCGCGCTTGAGGCCCGAATCGGCGCAGCTCGAGCTCAATCAGCCGATCTATCGCGGCGGACGCAGCCAAGCGCAGCTGCACGCGGCGCTCGATACGGTTGAGGCGACGCGGGCCCAGACTTTCGCGGTCGAGACGAGCGTTTTCCAAGAGGTCGTGACCGCCTATCTCGATGTCGTTCGGGACCAGACCCTCGTCGAGGTCGACCGCAATAACGAGGAGGTCTTGCGCGAGCAGTTGCGAGCGACGCGCGAGCGTTTCCGCGTCGGCGAGGTGACCGCGACCGATGTCGCCCAGGCCGAATCCTCTCTCGCCCAGGCGACGGCGACGCGCATTTCGGCACAGGGAACGCTCGCTTCCGACCGCGCCGCTTATACCCATGCCGTCGGCCGCCCACCGGGCCGGCTCCTGATGCCGCGCGTGCGCCCGACCTTGCCGGCCTCGCGCGAAGACGCGCTGCGTCTTGCCGCGCTCGACAATCCGAGCGTGATCGCGGCGCATTTTGCCGAACTCGCCGCGCGCCAGGATGTCGCCCTCGTGCGCGGCCAGCTCCTGCCGCAGATCTCGATCGTCGGCACCCTGCAACGCGTTTTCGATCAGTCTGCCCTTTTCAAGGATGTGTGGCAGAACGCCCTTACGGTCAGCGCCCAGATGACGATGCCGCTTTACGAAGGCGGCGCCATTTATTCGCAGACCCGTCAGGCCGAGCAGACGGTCGGGCAAAAGCGCAGCCTTCTCGACGATACCCGCCGCGCCGCCGTCCAAAGCGCGACCCAGTCCTGGGAGACCTTGACCGCGGCGCGCGCCTCGATCGCCTCATTCCAGGCGGCCGTGCAGGCGGCGCAGATCGCGCTCAACGGTACGGAGCAGGAGGCTCTCGTCGGCACCCGCACCGTGCTCGACGTGTTGATCGCCGCCCAACAGCTTTTGACCGTGCGCTCGCAGCTGGTCGGCGCCGAACATGACGCCGCTCTCGCCGAGTTCAACCTTTCTGCGGCGATCGGCCGGCTCCTTGCTCCCGATCTCAAGCTGCCCGTCAAGCTTTACGATTTCGATCGTCATTACAACGAGGTGAAAAACAAATGGTTCGGCTTCAAAGGCGGTCTCAAGGAGTGAGAGGGGCCATTGGAGCCGGAATGCGGGCGCCTTTTGCCCGCGCTTCGAACCGCGATGAGAGTGTCTTTTGCTGTGGGTTTGTATGATGTCGAATGAAACGCCAAGACAGGAGCCTTCGATCGTCGAAAAGGGAGGCGCGCCCGATCGCAAAGCCGCGCCGCAAACGCGCGAGGAGGAAGGCGTTTTCGAATTGACCGAAGCGCTCGCCGAGGACGGTTCGGTGCGCCGTCTCGCCCCGGCGGCGGGCGGGGAGGGGACCGCATCGGCCTTGACGGCGGGTGCCGCGGCGGCGGCTTTCGCCGGGCTTGCCTCTCTCGGCCGCGAGAAGCGGCGCGAAGGGGAGACCGCGCTCGGTGCCCCGGGGAAAACTCTCGAAGACATCTTGCGCGAGTTGCTGCGCCCTCTGGTGCAGGCTTGGCTCGATGCCAATCTGGCGCAGATCGTCGAGCGCCTGGTGCGCGAGGAGATCCAGCGCGTCGTCCGCGACGCGGGATTGCGCTAGTGGTCCGATCCAAACGCTTGGTTCCCAAGCGTTTGGTGAATCGGCCCACCAGATCCGTATGTTAGTGGTGCGATTCAGCCAACGGATGGGAACCATCCGTTGGCATCGCACCACTAGAACCCGGGAGCTTCAAGGCGAGCCGCTAGAGGCGTTGGCTCGCAGCGTCACGGAAATTCGGGAACGCTAAAGCGATGCTGGACAAGACCTATGAGCCCGCCGCCGTGGAGGGGCGGCGCTATTCCTTGTGGGAGGCTTCGGGCGCTTTCGCCGCAGATCCGGGGAGCGCCAAGCCGCCTTTTACGATCATGATGCCGCCTCCCAATGTCACGGGAAGCCTGCATATGGGTCATGCCTTGACCTTCACCTTGCAGGACATCCTCATCCGCTTCGAGCGCATGCGCGGGCGCGACGCGTTGTGGCAGCCCGGTACCGATCACGCCGGCATCGCCACCGAAATCGTGGTCGAAAAGCGGCTTGCCGAAGAAGGCACAAGCAAACGCGCCTTGGGACGGGAAGCCTTTCTCGAACGCGTGTGGCGCTGGAGGGAGGAGTCGGGCGGCGCCATAACCCGCCAGCTTCGCCGCCTCGGGGCCTCGGCCGATTGGCGGCGCGAGCGTTTCACCCTCGACCCCGGCCTTGCGGCCGCGGTGCGCCGGGTTTTCGTCTCCCTCTATCGGGAAGGCCTCATCTACCGCGACAAAAGGCTCGTCAACTGGGATCCGGTCTTGCACACCGTGATCTCGGATCTCGAAGTCGAGCCGCGCGAGGCGAAGGGCAGCCTTTGGCATATACGCTATCCGATCGTCGGGCTTGCCGGGCGTTTCATCACGGTCGCCACGACCCGCCCGGAAACGATGCTCGGCGACACCGCGGTCGCCGTCCATCCCGAAGACCCGCGCTGGCAGCGCCTCATCGGCGAAAAGGCGCTTTTGCCATTGAGCGATCGCGCGATCCCGATCATCGCCGATCCTTTCGCCGACCCGAAGGCGGGAAGCGGGGCTGTAAAGATCACCCCGGCCCACGACTTTGCCGATTTCGAGGTCGCCCGCCGCCACGGCCTTCCCTTTATCAACATCTTCGACGCCGATGCCCGCCTCAACGAGAGCGCGCCCGCCGCCTATCGCGGCCTCGACCGGTTCGAAGCGCGCCGCCGCGTCGTCGCCGATCTTGAAAAGATAGGGCTTCTCGAAAAGGTCGAGGACCACGCCCTTCTGCTTCCCCATCACGCGCGCTCGGGGGTCGTCGTCGAACCCTGGCTGACCGATCAGTGGTTTTGCGACGCCGCAACTCTTGCCGGGCCGGCGATCGCGGCGGTCGAAAGCGGGCAAACGGAATTCGTTCCGCGGCAATGGGAAAACACCTTTTTCGAATGGCTGCGCCATATCGAACCGTGGTGCATCTCGCGGCAGTTGTGGTGGGGCCACCGCATCCCGGCCTGGTATGCGCCGGACGGCGCGGTCTTCGTCGCCGAAAGGGAAAGGGAAGCAAGAGAGGAGGCGGCGCACAGATACGGCAAAGAGGTGCCTTTGCGCCAGGAGGAGGACGTCCTCGACACCTGGTTCTCTTCGGCTTTGTGGCCGTTTTCCACCCTCGGCTGGCCGCAGGAGACGCCCGAACTCGCGCGCTATTATCCGGGCGACGTCCTCGTCACCGGTTTCGACATCATCTTTTTCTGGGTCGCCCGGATGATGATGATGGGCCTCAAATTCGAGGGCGAGGTCCCCTTTCGCAAGGTCTACATCCACGCCCTCGTGCGCGACGAGGCGGGCCGCAAGATGTCGAAATCGCGCGGCAACATCATCGACCCGCTGAAGCTGATCGACCGCTACGGGTGCGATGCCTTGCGTTTCACCCTTGCCGCGCTTTCGGTTCCGGGGCGCGACGTCAAGCTGTCCGAAAGCCGGGTCGAGGGCTACCGCAATTTTGCGACAAAGCTGTGGAACGCCGCGCGTTATGCGGCGATGAACGCCTGCCGCCCGGCGCCGGGTTTCGATCCGCGCTCCCTAAGCCTCACCCTCAACCGCTGGATCATCGGCGCCTTTTCCGAATGCGCCGCCCAGGTGACCGCTTCTCTCGAAGGCTTCCGCTTCGACGAGGCCGCGGGAGCGCTTTATCATTTCCTTTGGGGCCGCTTTTGCGACTGGTATCTCGAATTCACAAAGCCTCTTTTGCAAAGGGGAGAAGACCGGGCGGCGGCCGAAACCAGGGCCGCCACGGGCTTTGTTCTCGCCGGCATCCTCCATCTCCTTCATCCGATCATGCCGTTCATCACCGAGGAGATCTGGGACACCCTCAAAGGCGAAGGCGAAGGGATGCTGATCGGCCGGCCTTGGCCTCAGCCGGGTCCCGGTCTTTTCGACCCTTCCGCCGCCGAGGAGATCGAGTGGGTGATCGCGGCGATCTCGGCGATCCGCGCGGTGCGCGCGGAGTTGCATGTGCCCCCCGCAGCGCGCGTTCCGCTCTTTCTCAAAGACGCCGAAGAGAGCGCTTCCCTGCGGCTTCAGGGCGCCCGCGAACTCTTTTCGCGCCTGGCGCGGGTCGATGGCTTCGAGCGCGCGGCGAGGGTGCCGGAAGGCGGGGTTCAAGCCGTCGTTCCGGGTTTGACGCTGGTCCTTTCCTTGGGCGGCGTCGTCGATCTCGCGCGGGAAAAGGCGCGGCTCGCAAAAGAGATCGAAAGGATCGAAGGGGCGGTCGCGCGGATCGGCGAAAAGCTCTCCAACCCGCAGTTCATCTCGAAGGCGAAAGCCGAGGTGGTCGAAGAGGAGCGCGAAAAGCTCGCCGAGGCGATAGGAGATCGGGAAAGGCTCAAATCGGCTTATCACCGCCTCGCGGCGGTCTGAGCGGGGTCGAGGCGGATTTCTTCCCGGGCTTCCCGGAGGCGGAAGGGGTCGGCAGCCTGCCGCAGCCGATCCTCTCTCCGGCTGGCAGGCGCGCCCGCGGCTCTCCATATCAGCCCCAAAGGGAGCGATTTCCCGGATGAAAGGGTGCGGGTGAAGGAGCGCGCGCAAAAACTCGCCGCGGGGGTCGTCGGACCCGAAAGGCGCGAGGAGATCGAAAGGGTCGCCCTTCGCTTTGCTGTCGCTCTCACCGACGAGATGGCGGCGCTCATCGATCCGTCCGATCCCGCGGACCCGATCGCCGCGCAATTCCTGCCGAGCGCGCGCGAATTCGATCTCGCCCCCGAAGAGCGCCAAGACCCGCTCGGAGAAGAGCGCTTTTCCCCTTGTCCCGGCCTCGTCCATCGCCACCGCGACAGGGTGCTTCTGAAACCGATCCTTCTCTGCCCGGTTTATTGCCGCTTCTGCTTCCGCCGCGAGGTGGTGGGGAAAAAGGGGGCGATGCTTTCTGCGGGCGATCTCGAACGCGCCTTTGCCTATATCCGCGACCACCGCGAAATCTGGGAGGTGATCGTCACCGGCGGCGACCCGTTTCTGCTCTCGCCGCGCCGCATCGGCCAGATCGTCGAAACCCTCGACGGACTCGCCCATCTCGAAGTCATCCGCTTTCACACCCGCGTTCCGGTGGCCGATCCCGCGCGCGTCGACGCGCGGCTCCTGCGCGCTCTGCGGGCGCAAAAGGCGCTTTTTGTGGTGATCCACGTGAATCACCCGCGGGAATTGACCGAAGGCGCAAATGAGGCGGCAAAGCGCTTTCTTCGCGCCGGCATCCCGCTTCTTTCGCAAAGCGTGCTCTTGCGCGGGGTCAACGACGACCCTGTGGTGCTCGAAGCGCTTTTGCGACGGCTCGTGGCGATGAGGATCAAACCCTATTACCTGCATCACGCCGATCTCGCGCCCGGGACGGCGCATTTCCGCACCGGGATCGAGAAAGGCCGGCGCCTGGTGCGAGCCTTGCGCGGCGATCTTTCGGGCCTTTGCCAGCCGACCTATGTCCTCGATATCCCCGGTGGCTACGGCAAGGTCCCGATCGGCCCTTGCGCGATCGAGCGCGAAGGCAAAGACTGGGTCGTCGAAGACGCATGCGGGGAGCGCCACCCTTACCCTGCGGACCGCGGCGGGGACGAGGAATGATGATAGCTGCCCCCGGCAGCGACAAGGCGGGACGGGCGCTTTATCCGACCGGACCGATCGGGGCGTTTGCCGCCTGAGGGAGGAAACGGATGATCGACGAAAAGACGGCCCCTTACGGTCTTCTGGTCTTGAGGCTTGCCATGGGGATCCTCTTTGTTGCGCATTCCGCTTTGAAGATCTTTATCGTTACGCCCGCGGGCACGGCGAAGTTTTTCGGCATGCTGGGCCTGCCGCCGGGCGTTGCCTATTTCATCATCGCGCTCGAAGGGCTCGGCGGGATCGCGCTCGTTCTCGGCGTTTATGCGCGCTGGATCGCCATTCCTCTTTTGGGCGACCTTATCGCCGGGATCGTGCTGGTGACGTTCCACAACGGATTCTTTTTCACCGACAAGGGCGGAGGGTGGGAATTTCCGGCCCTGTGGGCGGCGGGGCTGGTGGCGCTGATTCTCGCCGGCGACGGCGCCTTGGCGCTCGCGCCTTCGGCATCGGCAGCGAGAAAGCGCCATTGAGCCAAAAGCGGCCGCGTTATCCTTTTTCGCGGTAGCGGATGCGACCGTCGGGAAGAGGCTCGGCGCCCGCCGTCATCCGCGCCGGCTCGATCCTCCCCTTGGCCATGATGTGCGCGACCGGGACCCCGGCCGCGAGAACGTAATCGGCGATGATGCGGCGGTGGCAGCGCCACCAAACCGCTTCGGCGCAGAGGATCGCCAGGCGATGGATCGCAAGAAACGCGAGAAGCGCGTCGAGGCCCGCACGAAACGCCTCGCTTTCGGCATAATCGGCGAAATTCCTGAAGGCCGCGTTGCGCCACAAATCGTTCGGCGAAGGGGGAGCCTCTTTCGCCCTGCGCCTTAGCCCGCCGAGGGCCAGCAAATGGCGGTAGCCGATGCCGGCGGCGGCAAGAGGCGCGGCCATCGTTTCGGCGTTCCACTGCGGGTTTCTGCGCGAGCGCGGCAGGGAGCGCACATCGACGAGGAGATCGACCGAAACCCCGCGCAAGAGGCCGATCAGTTCGTCGAGGCTTTGCGTCGAATGTCCGATCGTAAAGACGGTGCGGGCCGCGCCGGGCAAATCCTCAGAAGCGCGCAGGGCGCCGAACCCGCCTTCAGCTCATCCCCGAAACGGAAACCGGCTCGATCTCGAACATGACCCTGACTTCGCCCTGCCGGCGGAAAGGATAGGTTTCCTTTCCGAGGTATTTTTTGGCGAGAGAGTCGATGTGGGCGTCCGCCCCCTCTTCGCTGACGCGGGTGATGCGGCCGCGAACCTGGAGATAACGGTAGGCATTGTCGGGGTCGACGATCGCCAGCGCCACCGCCGCTCCGGGCCTCATGTTGCGCGTCTTGGTTCGGCCTTTGGCAGAATTGACGCGCAGGGTAGCGCCGTCGCTGTCGAACCACACCGGGGTTATTTGAGGGGAGCCGTCGGGCATCACCGTGGCGAGCGTCGCAAACGCCTTTTTCTCTGTCAAAAGATCGAGATATTGCCTGGGGATCGGGGTCATTCCGGTCTCCTTTTCCGGGAGGATTTGGCGCAAAGATCGAGCGCACACCAGATGGGCGTGTGGTCGGAAGCGCGCTCCTTGCCGCGCGGCTTCCTGTCGATGTCGCAATCAAGGACGCGGTCCGCGGCGTCGGGAGACAAAAGAAGATGATCGATGCGAAGCCCTTCGTCGCGGTTCCAGCGCCCGGCCTGATAGTCCCAGAAAGTGTAGCGGTGAGGCTCGCGGTGGAAAAGGCGGAAGGCGTCGGCAAGGCCCTGATAAAGGAGAGAGCGGAAACGCGAGCGCGATTCGATGCGGCAGAGCGCGTCGCCCGCAAACGCGACGGGATCGTAAACATCCTCGTCCGCCGGGCAGACGTTGTAATCGCCGGCAAGGACGAAAGGGATTTCGCGCAGGAGAAGCGCCTCTGCGCGCGCCGCAAGACGCTCCATCCAGGAAAGCTTGTAGGCGAATTTGGCGCTTTCGACCGGGTTTCCGTTGGGCAGATAAAGAGAGGCGACGCGAACGGCGCCGAAAGAGGCCTCGATATAGCGCGCCTCGGCGTCCGCGGGGTCTCCGGGAAGCCCGCGCAAAGGGTCTTCCGCCGCCTTTAGCGAGAGAAGCGCGACGCCGTTATAGGCGCGCTGGCCGAGTGCTTCGACGCGATAGCCGGCGGCCTCGATTTCGAGCCGGGGGAAATCGGATTCGAGGCATTTTGTCTCCTGAAGGCAGAGAACGTCGGGCTTTTCCGCGGCGAGAAAGGCGAGAAGATGGGGAAGGCGCGCCTTGACCGAGTTGACGTTCCAGCTCGCGATCCGGAATGGGCTCACGGCGCTTACAAAACCGAAAAGGAATGGCCGCAGCCGCAGGAAGAGGTCGCGTTGGGGTTCTTGACGCGAAAGGAAGCGCCCATCAGGTCTTCGACGAAATCGACCTCGGCGCCCGCGAGAAGCCCGAGAGAGGTCTCGTCGACAACGATCGCGACGCCGTTTTTTTCGAACACGACATCGTCCTCTTTGCGCTCTTCCTCGAAAGAGAAGTGATATTGAAAACCCGAACAGCCTCCGCCCGAGACCGCGATGCGCAAAAAGGCCGCCCCCGCGCCTTCCTCGAGCTTGAGGAGCGCGATGCGCCGCGCCGCGCCCTCGGAAAGGGCAATTCCCCTTTCCCCGCCGCCGCTCATCTCTTGCGCCATCCCTTCCGCCTTCCTTTTCCCGTCAATGTAGGTATTGCCCGCGCCCTTGCAAACGGCGCGCCGTCTTTCGCGGCTTTTTGCGCGGGCCCGCGCCGCCCCCCGGTAAGTCGGGATTTTCCTTTCGAGATCGGCTAGAATTTGCCGGCAAAGCCCATCATCGCGGTTTGAAGTCGCCACCATGCTCGCCAGCCTCGAAAGAGAGACCACAGCGCGGCCCGCGGCGCGCTCGCCGCAACGGCTCGCGATCCTCAAGGCGCTCGAAAAAAAGGTCCTTTGGCTTTCGACCTTTATGATCCATAACGCCAACCACCTGCGCGCCAACCGCGACGGGGTCAAGGTCGGCGGGCATCAGGCCTCGAGCGCCTCGGTCGCAACCCTGATGACGGCGCTTTATTTCGATCTCCTGCGGCCGCAGGACCGGGTCGCGGTCAAGCCTCACGCCTCTCCCGTCCTCCACGCGATCGCTTATCTTTTGGGGCGCGAAGGGCGGGAAAAGCTCGAACGCTTCCGCGCCTTCGGCGGCGCGCAATCCTATCCTTCGCGAACGAAAGACGGCGAGATCGTCGATTTCTCCACCGGCTCCGTCGGGCTCGGGGTGGGGATGACGCTCTTTGCCTCTCTGGTCCAGGATTATCTCCGCCTCAAAGGGCTTGAGGCCGGGCCTGCGGGACGGATGATCGCTCTCGCGGGCGACGCCGAACTCGACGAAGGAAACATCTACGAGGCGCTTCTCGAAGGCTGGAAGCACGATGTGAGAAATCTCTGGTGGGTGGTCGATTACAACCGCCAGAGCCTCGACGCGGTGGTCTCGGACCGCCTTTTCGGCCGCATCGACGCCCTTTTCGAGATGATGGGCTGGCGCGTCGTCACGCTCAAATACGGGCGTCTTCTCGAAAGCGCTTTCGCGCGGCCCGACGGCGAGCATTTGCGCGAGTGGATCGACGCCTGCCCCAATTCGCTCTATTCCGCTCTCGTCTATAAAGGCGGGGCCGGCTGGCGCGACCATCTCGCCCGCGATCT
>JAJYIC010000245.1 GCA_021790295.1 Pseudomonadota bacterium
AACTCAGGGATCGGCGATTTCGGCGATCTCGCGGTGCTGGCGCGCGAGCTCGGGAGAAACCATGCCGCGGTTCTTGGCACCAACCCTCTGCATGCGCTCTTCTGGTCCGAGCCTCGGCGCTACAGTCCCTACGCGCCCTCTGACCGCCGCTGGATCAACCCTCTTTACATCGACGTGACCGCGGTCCCGGGCTTCGCCGAGGACGGCGCGGCAAGAGCGCTTTATGAGGGCGAGCCTCCTCTCTTGCGGCAAAGAGAGGGAGAAGCCGCGCAGTTTGTCGATTATCCCGCGGTCGCCCGCCTGAAAGCGAGGGTCCTCGAAGCGCTTTACGCCCGCTTTCGCGCCCGCGAGCAAGGCACCGCACGGGGCAAGGCTTTCCGCGAGTTCGAGAGGGAGGGCGGAGAAGCGCTTGCGGATTTTGCGGTTTTCGAGGCGCTCCTCGAGCACTTCACCCGGGAAAACGGAAATTTCTCGTGGCGCCTTTGGCCGCAGCCTTATCGGGACCCACGCTCGCGCGAGGTTCGCGAATTCGCGCAGGCGCACCGCGACCGCGTCGAATTTTACGAGTTTCTGCAGTGGGAGGCGGACCGCCAACTGGGGCTTGCCGCGGCGGCGGGGCGAGCGGCGGGGCTCGAAATCTACCGCGATCTCGCCGTCGGCAGCGACCCCGACGGAGCCGAAGTGTGGTCGGATCAGGCGCTTTTCGCAACAGGCGCGGCGATTGGCGCGCCGCCCGATCTCCTCGCCCGGAACGGCCAGGACTGGGGCCTTCCGCCCTGGAACCCGCTTGTCTTGCGAGAGCGCGGTTTCGCGCCGTTCGCTGCCCTGCTGCGCGCCAACATGCGCCACGCGGGCACGCTGCGCATCGACCATGTGATGTCGCTCTTCCGGCTCTTCTGGATCCCGAAAGGCATGCCGGCGGAGGAGGGGGTCTACGTCTCTTACCCCTTTGCGGAGCTTTTGGCGATTTTGGCTCTCGAAAGCCGGCGCGCGCGCTCAATGGTCATCGGCGAGGATTTGGGCACGGTGCCCGAGGGGTTGCGGCAAAAGCTGCGCGAAGGCGGCGTCCTCTCCTTCCGCGTTCTTCCCTTCGAGCGGGACGCGGAAGGCCGATTCTTGCGGCCCGAGAGCTATCCGCCGCTCGCCGCCGCGGCAGCCGAAACCCATGATCTCGCCACCATCAAGGGGTTCTGGCTCGGGCGCGACATCGCCTGGCGCCGCCGCCTCAACCTTTATCCAGACGAGGGTTCGGCCGAGGCCGACGCCTCGGGGCGAAACCGCGACCGCCGGCTTCTCCTCGAAGCGCTGGCGGCGGAGGGTCTGTTGCCGCGCGAGCGGTTTTCCGACTTTCTCTCGCCGAGCGGCGAGCCTTCCTATCATCGCGACCTCGCCGATGCGGTCATCGCCTATCTCGCGCGCTCGCGCTCGCGCCTTCTCCTCGTCGCGCTCGAGGATGTGCTCGAAGAAGAGGAGCAGCCGAACCTGCCGGGAACGATCGACGAGCATCCGAACTGGCGCCGCCGCACCCGGCTTTCTCTCGAAGAACTGATCGAGAACGGCGAAATCGCCCGCATTGCGGCCCTCATCCGCAACGCTTGCGCGGCGCGGGAGAGCGGGAGGGAGTCAGGGCAGCCCGGTCAGCCTTTCGACGGCGACCAGTGGTAGACCCGCGTCAGGGTCTCGCCCATCAGCGTGGCGCGATCGCCGTCGGAGAGGCGGGAGGTGACGCGAAAGGCCTCGACCCCCTCTTTGTATGTCAAGAGCCCGACGGCCCGCGTCCAGTCGGTGCCCCATAGGCAGCGCTCGAAGCCGAAGGCGTCGAAGATGCGAAAGAGCGGGTCCCAGAGATCGTTGTAGGGGAAGGGCTCGTGCGAAAGCGTGCAGGCGCCGGTGATCTTGACCGCGACATTCTCGTAAGGCGCGAGCGCCAACAGCTTTGGAAGATCGGCGAAAGGCGCGGCAGGGGGCGGCGGCTCGAAGGGTTGCAGCAGCCCCAGATGATCGATCACGAGCCTCGTATTGGGGTTTCGCGCCGCCATCTCTCGCGCCTGTTCGAGGCGCCCCCAACAGAGGAGGTTGACGGGAAACCCGTGCTGCGCGGCGGCGGCGAGAACCCGGTTGATGCCGGGATCGGCCGGATCCTCGGAGACGCCGCGGGTCATCATGATCCGCACCCCGACCGTGCCGTCCTTTGCCGCCCACTCGGCGATCGCATCGGCGACGGCGGCATCGGCGGGATCGACGGGCTTCACCAGTCCGAAGCGGCCGGGATGAGCGGCGTGAACTTCGAGCGCGTAGCTGGCGTCGTAGCCGTACATGGTAAAGGGCGAGACGAGAATGGCACCATCGACGCCAACCGCGTCCATCGCGGCGACCATGGCGTCGCCGGTGACCTCGGCGGGGCCGTGGAGGACGCCGCGCCAGGGCCGGCCGGGGTGATTGCGTTCGTAGGCGTGCACTTGGGCGTCGATCGTCGGCATCGGTTGCAGCCCTCCAGAGAGCGCTCGCATTCGAGAAGGGATGGGACGCCTCGGTTTCAAACGAGTCAAGCCGAACCTGGCTTCGGAACGGCGGGCGACGATCTCGATCGGGCGCGCCGTCGCGTGATTTCGAGCCGAGACCCTCAAGGCGGTTGCCGGCAAGGGACGGTCAAATTAAGATGATTTAACGTTTCGCACGCTACCGCGATCCCGCTTGATCGCCTGACCTTTTTGACGCGGTTGCACCATGCACGAGAGAGAACCCATCGGGCCGAGGCCGTCGCCCCGCGGATTGCCCGCGGACGGCGCCGCCGGTGACGGGCGCGCTTTGCGAGCCCCCGGATTAAACGAAGCCGCAGATGGGGGAGAGCCAAAAACCTCCGTTTCTGAACGGCCGGCCGGCACCTCCTTGGCTTTTCGCACGCTGTCGCAGATCTTCACTGAGCACCAAGGCTATGTTTCTGACAAATGGGAACATTACCTTGCAATCTACGACTCCGCATTTGCTCGTTTTATAGCGCGCGGGCAGCCCGTTCGGTTACTCGAAATCGGCGTGCAAAACGGCGGCTCCCTCCAGATCTGGTCCGAGTACCTTCCGCGTGGATCGTCTGTTGTCGGAGTCGACATAGACCCCGCCTGCGCCGGCTTTCCGACCGAACCGAACATCGCGATCCGCATCGGCGATGCGAGCGATGCAGAGGCGCTCAACCGCATGCTGGGTGACGCCCGCTTCGATATCGTCATCGACGATGGTTCCCATCGTTCGGAACACGTGATTGCGACCTTTAAGGCCTGCTTCGGGCGCCTCGATCCGGGAGGACTTTACGTCGTCGAGGACGTGCATTGCAGCTATTGGGCGTCACATGGTGGCGGCTTCCGCCTCCCTTGCACATCGATGGAGTGGTTCAAAGGGTTGGCGGACGCCCTCAATGCCGACCATTTCGAGGGCGACCAGTCGGCAAACCTCAGCGACATCGAGTTCAAAGGGTTGCGGGAGTTTGGGCGAGAGATCGCTTGCGTGGCCTTCTTTGACTCCGTGGTGCTTATCGAGAAGCTGGAAAGCGAAAAGCGCGCACCCTATCGCCGCATTGTCACCGGCCGGGAGGCGCCTGTGCTCGATCCGGGGGACTGGATTCCATCATTCCCTGCGCCCCAACTCCGCGCGATGCTGCTCCCGCCGTCGACCGCTGCCAGCTTTGCGCCAGCGTTACTAAACGCTTTGGCGTCTGCAAAGGAGGAAGTTGGCGGGCTGAAAGCGGCATTGGCGGAGCGGGACGGGCGGATCGCAAAACTTGAGGGGTTTTCGGTGGCTGCCGAGGCCCGTCTCGCCGAGGAGGCGCGCTTGCGCGGCGAAACCGAGCGGCAGGCGAATGAGATCAAAGCGCGCCTTGCCGAAGCCGAACGCCGCCGCAGGGAGGCTGAGCAGGAAGAAGTCGTCGCGCGCGAGCGTATCGAGGAGCGCGCAACAGCGGCCGAAGAGCAGATCGCGGCGATGGAAGGCGAACTCGCCGAGCTTCACAGTCACCTCGCCGAAGCCGAGAAGGAGCGCGACCACCTTCGCGGCGAGAGCGACGCGATTTTGGCTTCGACATTTTGGCGCGCCACAGGCCCCGCCCGGCGGCTCGCGGCCGCGATGCCGTGCAGCATAACGCGCCAGGCGCGGCGCGGCGCGAAGCTCTTCTATTGGCTTCTGACGCCGCATCGGACCGGAGAGCGCCTTGCCTATCTGCGATCGCGAAAAGAGCAGGCCGCGGCCGGCTCGGCACCCGAGACGAAAATGCTGCCGGCGGAAGAGCTCAACGCTAAATTCCCGCTCCTGGCGCAGTTTTTCGACGCCGAATGGTATGCCGAACACTACCCCGACATTGCCGCATCGGGGACCGCACCGTTCGAGCATTTCATCCTTTATGGCGCGCGGGAGGGCAGGAGCCCCGGCCCCGGCTTCGATGCGGCCTGGTACCTCGAACGTTATCCCGACGTTGCGGAGGCGGGCGAGAACCCGCTTCTCC
>JAJYIC010000246.1 GCA_021790295.1 Pseudomonadota bacterium
AGCCTGCAGTCGAGAGGCTCGCGGCGGAGTGGCGATGCGGTCATGGTTGGACCTCGAAGACGACCTTTAAGCGAAGGGAGACATGAGCATTTACTCTTCACCCGCCGCAGCCGCAATGCTCGACGCGCCGGCGCGGTCCCTAACGCTCTGAGCGGGCGGCATCCTCATTATGGAACGCTCTTTGCATAATTACCTGCTAGGATGGCCTTCGATCGCAACTCGCTCGGGCTGGGAATGGCGCTAAAAGAGGTCAGCCTCGACGACAAATACACGCTGGAAAGCGGGCGCGTTTATCTTTCGGGGACGCAAGCGCTGGTGCGGCTGCCGATGATGCAGCGCCGGCGCGACGCTCGAAGGGGGCTCAATACCGCCTGTTTCATCTCCGGTTATCGCGGCTCGCCTTTGGGCGGCCTCGATCAGAATTTGTGGGCCGCGCGGCGCTTCCTCGAAAAAAGCCACATCCGCTTCGAGCCGGCGATCAATGAGGAGCTGGCGGCGACCGCGGTCTGGGGATCGCAGCAGCTTCATCTTTTTCCGGGCGCCAAATACGACGGAGTTTTTGCCATCTGGTACGGCAAAGGCCCCGGCGTCGACCGCAGCGGCGATGCTCTGAAGCATGGCAATTCCGCAGGTTCGGCGCCGCATGGAGGGGTGCTGGTGGTGGCCGGCGACGACCATACCTGCAAATCTTCGACCCTCGCCCACCAGTCGGAATTCGCCTTTATCGACGCCCTCATTCCGGTCCTCAACCCTTCGAGCGTCGAGGACATCCTCGATTTCGGCCTTTTCGGCTGGGCTTTGTCGCGCTACTCGGGGTGCTGGGTCGCCCTCAAGGTGATTGCCGATATCGCCGACAGCTCGGCCTCCGCGGCGCTCGACGAGGAGAGAGCCGAGATTCGGCTGCCCGAAGATTTCGCGATGCCGCCCTCCGGCCTCAACATCCGCTGGCCGGACCCTGCGCTCGACCAGGAATACCGGCTGCACCACCATAAGCTCGCAGCCGCCCGCGCCTTTGCCCGCGCGAATGCGATCGATCGCACCCTTCTCGACAGCCCGCGCGCGCGCCTTGGCATTGTGACGACGGGTAAAGCCGCTCTCGATGTGCGGGAGTCTCTCGATCTCCTCGGGATCGACGAGCGGCAAGCGGCGGCGATCGGTCTGAGGCTTTTGAAGGTGGGCCTCTCATGGCCGCTCGAACTCGAAGGCGTGCGCCGTTTCGCGAAAGGGCTTGAGGAGATCGTCGTCGTCGAAGAAAAGCGCGCGCTCATCGAAACCCAGATCAAAGAAGCGCTTTACAACTGGCCGGCAAGCGAGCGCCCGCGGATCCTCGGCAAGTCGGACGAGAAGGGCGCGCCGCTTTTGCCGTCGAATGGCGACCTCGCGCCGGATCTCGTCGCGCGGGTTCTCGCAGAGCGCATCGCGCGCTTCGAGAACATGCCGGGTCTCGGCGAGCGCCTTCGCGCCCTCGAACCGAAAAGAAGCTCCGCCAACGTCGTTCCCTTTCCCCGCACTCCTTATTTCTGCTCGGGCTGCCCGCACAACAGCTCGACCAAGGTGCCGGAGGGAAGCCGGGCGCTCGCGGGGATCGGCTGCCACTTTCTCGCGCAATTCATGGATCGGCGGACCGCGACCTTTACGCAGATGGGCGGAGAAGGGGCGCCGTGGATCGGACAGGCGCCCTTTACCGAAACGCCCCACGTCTTCGTCAATCTTGGCGACGGCACCTATACCCATTCGGGCGTTCTGGCGATCCGCGCCGCGGTCGCCGCCAAGGTCAACATCACCTACAAGATCCTGTTCAACGATGCGGTGGCGATGACGGGAGGCCAGCCTTTGGATGGCGGGCTCTCCGTTCCCGCTCTGACGCGCGCTCTTGCGGCCGAGCGCGTCAAAAGGATCGCGGTCGTCACCGAGGAACCGTCGAAATATCCCGCGGGAACGGATTTTGCGCCGGGGGCGCGGGTGCGCCATCGTCGCGAACTCGATTCCGTGCAGCGCGAGATGCGCGAGATCTCCGGCGTGACCGCGATCGTTTACGACCAGACCTGCGCCGCCGAAAAGCGTCGACGGCGCAAGCGCGGGGAGTATCCCGACCCGGCGAAGCGCGTCTTTATCAACGATCTCGTCTGCGAGGGCTGCGGCGATTGCTCGAAGACTTCGAACTGCCTTTCGGTGATCCCGGTGGAGACGGAGTTCGGCCGCAAGAGGGCGATCGACCAGTCGAGCTGCAACAAGGACTATTCCTGCATCGAAGGTTTCTGCCCGAGCTTCGTGACGGTTCTGGGCGGGCGTCTTCGAACCCCCGCCGCGGGCGCAAGCGAAAAAGAGGAGCTTGGCGCGCTTCGAGAACTGGCGCTTCCCTCTCTCGACGCACCTTACGGCATCCTCATCACCGGGGTCGGCGGGACCGGCGTCGTCACGGTGAGCGCGCTTCTCGGCATGGCGGCGCATCTCGAAGGGAAGGGGGTGCGCGTGCTCGATATGACGGGGCTCGCGCAAAAGGGCGGGGCCGTCTGGGGCCATGTCCGCTTTGCGCAGAGCCCCGAGGCACTTTACGGCCCGCGCATCGGAGCGGGCGGCGCCGACCTTCTTTTGGGCTGCGACCTCGTCGTCTCGGCGAGTGCGGAGACCCTGTCGAAGCTCGCCCCGGGCAAGGGCCGCGCCATCGTCAACAGCCGCGAGACGATCACCGGAGACTTCACCCGCAGCCCCAATCTCGCCTTTCCGGCGCCGGCGATGATGGGCAGCATTGCCGAGGCGACGGGAGCGGACAGAGCCGAGTTTCTCGACGCGACGGCGCTGGCGACGGGCCTTCTCGGCGATTCGATCGGCACCAATCTTTTCCTTCTCGGCTATGCCTATCAGAAGGGAGCGGTGCCGGTTTCCTCCGAAGCGATCGAAGAGGCGGTTCGGCTCAACGCGGTTGCCGTCGATTCGAACCTTGCCGCCTTCCGCTGGGGGCGCCGCGCCGCGCTCGACCGCGCCTTCGTCGAGTCGCGCGCCAACCCGCCCGCTGCCCGTCCCGAAAGCCACCGCCTGTCGGAAAGCTTGGACGAGTTGATCGCGCGGCGCGCGGCCTTTTTGCGGGCCTACCAGAACGAGGCTTATGCGGCCCGCTATCGCGCCTTTGTGCGGCGGGTGGAGGAGGTCGAACGCGCGCGCATTCCCGCGTCAGGCGCGCTGACGCAAGCGGTCGCGCGCGCGCTTTTCAAGCTCATGGCGTACAAGGACGAGTACGAGGTCGCCCGGCTCTATACCGAGAGCGATTTCCTGCGGCGCCTCGGCCGTCAGTTTGAAGGGCGCTACCGGCTCAACTTCCATCTCGCTCCGCCGATCCTCGGGCGCGATCCCCAGAGCGGGCATCTCGAAAAGCGGGCCTACGGCCCTTGGGTTCTGATGCTCTTTCGCCTCCTCGCAAGGCTGCGTTTCCTGCGCGGAACGCCTTTCGATATTTTCGGGAGAAGCCCTGAGCGGCGTCTCGAGCGCCATCTCATCGGCGATTACGAGCGGACGGTCGGCGAGACTCTCGAACTCCTCTCTCCGGAGCGACACGCCCTCGCCGTCGAAATCGCGCAGTTGCCGTTGGAGATCCGCGGCTTCGGCCATATCAAGGAAGCGGCCGTCGAAACCGCCAAGGCAAAGGAAGAGGCGCTTCTTGCGCGCTATCGCGCCGCGCCCGCGCCGGCGCTTGCAGCGGAATGAGGGGGGAGACCCGCCTTTCGGCGCCGGCGCTCAACTCGAGGCGACGGGCAGGGCGAAAAAGCGGGTGCTGCCGCCGCGTTCGACCCGGATCAGAACGTTCTTCTTTCCGTGCTTCTGCGCTTCGACCGCGCCCTTTTTTACTTCGTTCGGAGACGTGACGGGTCTTGTGCCGACGGCGATGACGAGATCGCCCGGCCGCAAGCCCAGCTCCGCTCCCCTGGAATTTTGCTGAACCGCGATCACGACGGCCCCTTTTGCGCCGTGCGGCAATGAGAAGCGCTTCTGCAGCTGCGGGGTCAACAGGGCAAGTTTCAAACCGAGCACATCGACGCCCGGCGGAGGAGGCGGCGCCTTCGGCTCCGGCGCACTGGGCACCGGCCGGTTCGGGTTGAGTTCGGCGACCTTGAGCGCAATCACCTTCTCGCGGTTGTCACGCCAGATCGCGATTTTGACGGTTTTCCCGGGCGGCGTCGCCGCGACAAGGCGGGGGAGGCCGCGGCTTTCCTCGACCGCCTTGCCGTCATAGTCGAGGATCACGTCCCCCGGTTTGAGCTTGCCGGCTGCCGGACTGTCGGGGTCGATTGCGGCGATCATCGCGCCGCGGCTCTGTTTCAGCCCGATCGCCTCGGCGATCGCCGCGGTCACGGGCTGGATGCGGGCGCCGATCCAGCCCCGAACCACCTTTCCCGTCGTCTCCAGCTGCTCGATGATCGGCCGCGCATCCGCCGAGGGGATCGCGAAGCCGATCCCGACCGAGCCTCCCGAGGGCGTGAGGATCGCGGTGTCG
>JAJYIC010000247.1 GCA_021790295.1 Pseudomonadota bacterium
CCTGCTCGGCCTCGGCATTGTAAGGAGGCAGGCGCGGCGCCAGAGAAGAGGGCAGAAGCCCGGCTCCGGCGCGCGCTTCCCCTGCGGCCGAGGCCGGATCGGCAGGGCGGGAAAGGCCGGTGATCTACATGCCTTTCTAGATTAACCCCCCCGCCTTTGAAAGCCGCGCCCTAATCGATTCACAGCCTGTGGATCATGGGGATGGTCTTAGCCCGCAGACTAGGCCGCCTCGCGCGCCGCGGCGCGTTCGCCATCGAACATGTAGTCGCGCGTCAAGGGTACGCTATCGACCGCTTTTGCGAGCTGCATCTGGAAGACCATATGGTCGTGGCGGCGGAAGGTGACCTCCGAGCTGACGAGAAACATCTCCCACATGCGGCAGAAACGCTCGTCGTAAAGGGCCTTCAATTCAGCCCGGTTTTCGGCGAAGCGGCGGCGCCAGGCTTTGAGGGTCTCGGCATAATGAAGGCGCAAAACCTCGATGTCGGTGATCCACAGGCGCATGCGCTCGACCGCTCGGATGACCTCGGAAAGCGCCGGGGAATAGCCTCCGGGGAAGATGTATTTGCGCAGCCACGGGTTGGTGTCGCCCGGTCCCGACATGCGGCCGATCGCATGCAAAAGGGCGATCCCATCCGCCGGCAGAAGCGATTTCACCTTGGCAAAGAATTCGCCGTAATGGTTGACCCCGACGTGTTCGAACATGCCGACCGAGACGATCCGGTCGTAAACCCCTTCCTCCTCGCGGTAGTCGCGCAGGAAAAAGCGGACGCGCTCGGAAAGCCCGGCTTTGAGGGCGCGCCGCTCGGCAACCTTGAGCTGTTCGGCCGAAAGCGTCAGCCCCGTGACCTCGACCCCGTAATCCTGCGCGAGGGTGAGGGCAAGCCCGCCCCAGCCGCAGCCGATGTCGAGAACCTTTTGCCCGGGGGAAAGGAGAAGCTTCGCCGCGATATGCCGCTTTTTGCTCTTTTGAGCGGTTTCGAGATCCTCTTCGGGGAGGGTGAAATAGGCGCAGGAATATTGCCGGTCAGGGTCGAGAAAAAGTTCGTAAAGACGCTCCGACAAATCATAGTGATGGGCCGCGTTGCGGCGCGCGCGGCCGCGCGGGTTGACTTGGTGAAGCCGGCGCAGAAGCGTCGTAAAGCCGTTGGTGACGCGCACGAGAAAACCTGCCGGCAAGGCTTCGAGATTGCGCGCGAGAAGGTCCATCAGGTCGTAAAGGCTGCCTTCTTCGATGACAAGGGTGCCGTCCATATAGGCTTCCGGCAGATAAAGCCGGGGCCGCAGCACGAGCTTTCTATGAAGGACAGGGTCTTTGAGGCGGATGGTCGAAGCGGGCCCCGGCCTCCCTTCGAAACGATGCGTGCGGCCGGACGCATCGATGAGAGTGAGGCGGCCGACGCTGACAAGACGTTCGAAAAGGCGTGCGAGAAGCATCGCTGCGAACCGCGTGTAAGAGCCTCATGCCACTATCGGCGAGAGCAGGGCGTAAGCACAAGCCCCGCCCCGCCCGCTTTACTGCGGGGCCTGAGTCTCCTCTTCCTCTCTTTCGGCCGGCTCTTCGGCGGGCTCTTCGCCCCTTTCCCTGATCGCCGCTTCCTCGGCCGATTGGGCGACATTGGCGCTGACAAAGACCGAGACTTCGGGATGGAGAATGATGCGCAGCCTGTGGATGCCGAGGCTTTTGATCGGCCGTTCGAGGACCACCTGACGCTTCTCGATCGTAAATCCGGCGGTCGTCACCGCCTCCGCGATGTCGCGCGCCGAAACCGACCCGTAAAGCTGCCCGCCTTCGCCGGCCTGGCGCAAAAGGACCACCGAAAGCCCTTCGAGCTTCGCGCCGACCTCCGCCGCCTCGCCTTTACGTTTCAGGTTGTTGGCTTCGAGCTGCGCGCGCTCCTTTTCGAAATAGGCGAGGTTCTCCTTGGTCGCGCGCAGGGCTTTTTTGCGCGGGAGGAGATAATTGCGGGCGAAACCGGGCTTGACATTGACCACTTGGCCCATCTGGCCAAGCTTCTCGACCCTTTCCAGAAGAATGACTTCAACCATCGATTCGACCTCTTTGTGATCTCACGCGGGCAAAGCGCCGGCGCAGGCTTAAAGGGGTTTCGAGCAAGCCCAAAAGCGCGGCGAAAAGGAGCGGCCAGCCGAGAATTCCCGCGAGAACGTAAAATATCGTCAAAATCAGCTGGGGGCGGGGGAAAGCGCGGGCAAAACTGTGGAGAACGCCAAGACCCGCCAGGCACAAGGGCAGGGCAAGCACGATCATTACGTTGACGCCGAAAAAGCGTCCGGTCGCACCGAGCGCGGTTGCAAGCGCCGCGGCGGCGAAAAGCGCCGGCAGCCAGAGCGGCAGGGAAAGCGCGGCAAGATCGGGAGAAGGGCGCAACCCGGCGTCGAAGCGGGCGAGCACTCCCTGGGCGAGAAGGGCGTTGATCGCGGTCATCGCCATCCATGAGGCGGCGGTGGTTCCGGGGAAGATCACGGCGAAAAGGTCGAGAATGCGCGTGCGCTGGGCTTGGCTCAGATCGGGAAGAGGCGCAAGGACAGGGCCGAGCGAGCGGCGCAATGCCTCTTCGATCCCGTTCGGCCCGCCGAAAAGGACGAGTGAGGCGGCAAGCGCGGCAAGGCCGAAACCCGAAAGCCAGGCTAAGAGAAGACCTGGCGGATACCATTCCCGCTTGCCCGCGGCGCCGCTGCGCGCCAGCAAAGCCTGGTGCACGAAAAAGATGACGGGGGCTGCGCTCGAGATCGCGAAAAAGACGGCCTCGCGCCAGTGGCCGGTCGCGAGGATGACGAAAAGCCCCGCCACCCCGGCCAAAGCGGCGGCGCCAAACCCGAGCCAAAGCCCGGCGATGAAAAGCGGCAGCCCGGAAAGAAACACGAGGATCATCGCCCCGGCGCCGCCTCTTCCCGCGGCAAGGCAAAAGCTCCCCGCGACGAGGCCGCTCAGCGCCGAAAGGGTCAGCGTCCTGCGCCGATCCATCCTCGATCCCGGCGCTTTCCCGTCACTTGACCATATAAGGCAGGAGCCCGAGAAAACGCGCCCTTTTGATCGCCTGGGAAAGCTCGCGCTGCTTTTTTGCCGAGACGGCGGTGATCCGGCTGGGGACGATCTTGCCGCGCTCCGAGACGAACCTTTGCAGAAGCTTGACATCCTTGTAGTCGATCCTCGGTGCGTTCGGGCCCGAAAAAGGGCAGGACTTGCGGCGGCGGAAAAAAGGCCGGCGCTGGCCGCCGGGGCGCCCTGAGCTTTGGCCTTCCATTTATGCCTCCACCGGTTCGCTTGGCGGTCCTGGCTGCTCGGTAGCCGGCGCCGTCCGCTCGCCAACGGGCTCGCGCGGCTCGGCAAAGCGGTCGCGCTCGCCCCCGCCGCGCCGCGAGCGTTCCTCCCGGCCCGGCCCTCGTTGCATCATCGCCGAAGGCCCTTCTTCGAGGGTCTCGACCCGCACCGTCAGAAAACGGATGACGTCTTCATTGATGTGCATCGTGCGCTCCATTTCGGCGATCGCAGCGGGCGGCGCATCGAGGTTGAAAAGCACATAGTGGCCTTTGCGGTTTTTCCGTATCCGATAGCTGAGGTTGCGCAGGCCCCAGTATTCGCGCTTTTTGACCTCGCCTCCTTGCTCGGCGACGAGCTGAGTGAGGGTGTCGGCAAGCGCTTCGACCTGCGCGCCGGAGATGTCCTGGCGCGCGATAAAAACATTCTCGTAAAAGGGCATCCGAGCTTTTCCCTTATGGCTGTTGGCGACCCGGAGCGGAAGGCGCCGATCGGGTCTAGCCGGCGCGACCGGCAAGGGTGAAGGCGCGAGATTACCGCGAAAGTCAGGGCCGGTACAAGAAGGCCTTACGGGCGGGCGATTCGCAGCGGTTCCGCGATCTGCAAGGGGGCGCCGACGGCCGCGCCCGCCGCCCGCGGAAAGGCCCTCGCAGATCGCTCTGGCGAGGCGGGCGCGGAAAGATTAAAAGCTCCAAAACCGCCACAGGCCGATCGGGTTTTACCCTCTCATGGTGATCATTCTTCTCGTCTTTCATGTCCTCGTCATCCTTGCCCTTATCGGCGTCGTCCTGATGCAGAAAAGCGAAGGCGGCGCGCTCGGGATGGGCGGCGGCGGCATGTCCGGCTTTATGACCGGCCGCTCGACCGCCAATCTTCTGACGCGGGCAACCGCGATTCTCGCCGCCCTCTTTATGACGACGAGCGTCCTTCTTGTGGTCCTCAGCAACCAGCACCGCTCTGCCCATTCGATCCTCGAAGGAGGGACGAAGACGCAGCCTTCGGTTCCTCTGCCCTCATTGCCGCCGGCTCATCCCGCGCCGACGCCGCCCAAAGTCCCGCCCTCGCGTTGACGCATGGGTGAGATGAAGAGGTTTGCGGTGGGATCGCGGATGCGCATCCTCTAGACTGGAATTCCATGACGCGGTTCATTTTCATCACCGGCGGCGTGGTCTCCTCTCTCGGAAAGGGTCTTGCCTCTGCGGCTCTCG
>JAJYIC010000248.1 GCA_021790295.1 Pseudomonadota bacterium
GAGCACCGGAGCGATGCTCGCCGGTTACCCGAAAAATCTCGGCGATCTGTGGGCCGGAACCGCCTGCGATTCGGCAAGCGGCGATCCCGTTGTCCAATACGACGCTCTCGCGCCCGACGGCCTCAATGACGGCGGCACCGGCCGCTGGCTCATCACCCAGATCGGCCCCCTCAGCGCTCCTCCTTATTCGCTCTGCCTCGCCGTTTCCCAGACCAGCGACCCCAAAGGATCGTACTATCTCTATCAGCAGAGTTTCGGCGAGGATCTGCCCGATTATCCGAAATTCGGGGTGTGGCCGACGGCGAGCAACTCCGCCTATCTCGGCACGTCCAATCTTTTCTACCTCGGCGGCGTCTTTATCGGCGCGGAACTGTGCGCTTATGACCGTTCGACGGTTCTCTCCGGCGGCTCCCTCAACGCGATTTGCTACACCGTCCCTACCCCCAGTTATCTTCCCTCGGATCTCGACGGCGCCACGCCTCCGGCCGACGGCACGCCCGGTTATTTCCTCGACTTCCCGACGATCGGAAGCCTGCGGCTTTACGAGTTGAGCCCCGATTTTACGACGCCAAGCAGTTCGGTTTTGACCCAGGCGCCGGACATCGGGGTGCCCCTGTTCCAAGAGGCTTGCGGCGGCGGCGCGTGCATCCCGCAACCCGGAACCACCGAAAGGCTTGCTTCGCTTGGCGACAGGCTGATGTATCGCCTCGCCTACCGCGTTTTCGGCACCCACACGGCGATGGTCGTCAATCATTCGGTAAAAGTGGGCAGTAACAGCGTCGGCGTGCGCTGGTACGAATTGCGCCCCGCCGCCGGCGCCTGGGGCGTCTACCAATACGGAACCTATGCGCCGAACAAGGCTCGCCGTTGGATGGGCAGCATGGCGATGGACGGCGCCGGCGATATCGCCCTCGGTTTCAGCCTTTCGAGCGGCAGGAAGTACCCATCGATCGCCGTCACCGGGCGCACGCCGGTCATGACCCTCGGCACCCTGGGAGCGCAGACAATCCTCAAATCGGGGACCGGCTCGCAGACCGGAGCCAATCGCTGGGGCGATTACACGGCAATGCGGATCGATCCCGACGACGATGCGACGTTCTGGTACACGAACGAGTATTACGTCACGAGCTCTCCTGTCAGTTGGAGCACCTTTATCGGCGCCTTCCAGGAATAGGCGGCTCTCGCGCCGGCGGGAGGGTCGGCCGTTCACCCGTTTCGCGGCGGTTTACAAAGGCGGTGCTGCGGCCGCGGCGAGTTCAATGCGCCTCTGCTCCGCAGGGCGCCGGGGTCAGGCCAAGGTTCGGCGCGCCCTCAGGGGCTCGAGCAGGAGGTGAAGCTGCCGAAACCCCAGCACATGTTGAAAGCGTCCGACGAATTCGTCCCCGAAGGGTTCGAGGTCTGCCCCCAAGGGTCCGCCATCTGGATGCCGTTCACGGAAACCGTAAGCGAAGGGCTGGCGCCATCGGCCCCGCTTGCCGCCGAAAAGGCCGCGGTGGCGAAATTCGCGAGGGGCAGCACGCCGCCCCTGTAAGGCGCCTCCTCGATCCATTCGGCGGAAGCCTTCGAGGAACCGTATTTGAAGGTTCCCGACCACCCCCAACCCCTGCTCGAGTCGCTCATCGAAAGGCGCCAGCTTTGCTTCTTCTCGGAACAGGTGGTGCCGCAGGAAAGCGTCGCCGTCATGCTGTCGCCGGGAGAGACCGGATAACCCGGACCAAGCGCAATCTCGGGATTCGGCAATATCTCGTACCAGGCATAATAATCGGTTCCTCCGCTCGGCGAGACATCCTGTTCGGTGCCGAGCTGGATCAGCGTGCGATCGACCTTGGTGCAAAGCGCGTTTTCGCAAAATCCGCCGATGCCGACCCAGTTTGCGGAATATTCGCTCGAATTGGTCGTATCGCTGGATTTTCCATAGGCCACTGCGGGCACAACCCAGGTCACCTGTGCAGAGGTATAGCTTTTCTTGGTGACGTAACCGGCGACGGCATAGCCCGACCAGTTGGTGCTTTGCATCTCGCCGCGCAAGCCGCGTCTCAAAGTCCCATCGGGATTGCGGCGAACATGGATCGGCGCGTGTCCGAGCGAGGACGCCGGTGTTGCCAGACCGGCAAAAAGAAGCGCCGCGACGGCGCCAACGGCAGCCCCGGCGACGGCCGCGCCGGTCAACCCTGACGGCCAACTCATCCTGCCCATCGGCATCTCCCTGTCATTCTCCCGGTTCGGGATTCCGAGATTTGGTCTCCTTTTGAGGATAACCGGGATCGCGAGAGAAGGCGAGAGAAATCTTGAATAGGCTGGAAACAGGGTCGAAAGGAATCTTGGTTAATATTGAGTTGCCGCATTTTGTACTGTCGCGCGGGCGGCGAAGCGACGGCCCTTCTCGCGGTGGCCCTTGGCGCGAACCTCATGCTATCCTTTCCTTGCGCTATCCTTCGGCAAAAGGCGGAGGCGAAAGATGGAAGAGGCGGGCTTCAAGGGTGCCCTCATCGTCGGCGCGGGATCGGGTTTGAGCGCCTCGCTCGCCCGCCTTTTCACGCGCGAAGGGTTGAGGGTCGCGCTCGCCGCCCGCAACACGGCAAAGCTTGCCCCTTTGTGCCGGGAGACGGGCGCCAAAGCTTATCCTTGCGACGCGGCCGAGGAGAGAGAGGTCGCCCGCCTTTTTGCCGCGGTCGAGGCGGAAATCGGAGCGCCCGATGTCCTCGTCTACAATGCGAGCGCCCGCTCGCGCGGGCCCTTTGTCGATCTCGTTCCCGAAGAGGTGGAAAGGACGCTCAGGGTCTCGGCTTTCGGGGCCTTTCTCGCCGCCCGAGAAGCCGCCTCCCGCATGCTGAGAGGAGGCCGCGGCGCCATCCTCTTCACCGGCGCTTCGGCATCGGTCAAAGGCTACCCCCAATCCGCGCCTTTCGCGATGGGGAAATTCGCCTTGCGCGGATTGGCGCAAAGCCTCGCGCGCGAACTCGCCCCTTTGGGCATACACGTCGCCCATTTCGTCATCGACGGCGCGATCCGCAATCCGGGAAGGATCGAGCCGGAGGACCGTCCCGACAGCATGCTCGATCCCGACGCCATCGCCCTTTCCTATCTCCACGTCTTGCGCCAACCGCGTTCGGCCTGGAGCTCAGAAATCGAGCTCAGACCCTGGGTCGAGCGTTTCTGAAAAGCGCCCCCAAGCGCCCTATTCTCCTCTGGTGCGCATTTTGCGCGCTCTTGGCGCTTTCTTCCCTGCCGATCTTTTCGACCCCCTTACCGCCTCTTTTCGACTACCCCAATCACCTCGCCCGCATGCATCTTCTCGTTTCGGGCGGCAGCCGGTTTTATGCCGTCACATGGGCGGCTGTGCCCAATCTCGCCGAAGACCTCATCGTCCCGCCTTTGTCGCATCTTATGCCGCTCACGCTTGCGGCAAAGCTTTTTCTGGTGGCGATTTTTGCGCTTTCGAGCGCCGGCGCGCTTCTCCTCAATCGCGCCGCCTGCGGCCGCTGGCGTCTCTGGCCCCTTCTTTCTTTTCTTCTTCTTTATAACCGGATCTTTCTCTGGGGTTTTCTCAACTATCTTTTCGGCCTCGGCCTCGCTCTCGTCTCGGCGGCTTTATGGCTTCTCTGCGAAAGGAGGCATCTAACGGTCCGGCTTGCCGTCTCGCTGCCTGCGGCTCTTCTCATCTATTTCAGCCACATCGCCGCCTTTGGGATTTATGGGCTCATAATCCTCGGCTTCGAGCTGCCTCCCGCGGTCAAGGAACTGAAAGAGGGCAAGGCTCTTCCTTTTCTCCGCCGGGCCGCGGTCGCGGGGGCACAGTTTGTCATTCCTTTTGCGCTTTTTCTCGCCTGGCGGAAAAGCGCCGAAGGCGCCCTGCGTTTCACCCCGATCTGGCGCAAAGCCGATCTTTTGTTCACGGTTTTCGACAATTACGATCGCGTCTTCGATATCGTCTCTTTTACCCTTTTCTTTGCTCTCCTCATCTGGCTTGCGGCGCGAAGGCGCCTTTCCTTGCCGCCCCGTTTTGCCGCAGCCGTGGCGATCCTTTTTGCCGCTTATGTCGTTTTGCCGACGGGTTTCGCCGGCGGTTCGGGGCTCGATCACCGTCTTGTTCCCGCGTTTTTTCTTTTTCTCCTCGGCGCGAGCGCGCCTTCTTTCAAAAGCCAGCGGGTCGCGCTTTCGATCGGTCTTCTCGCCCTTCTCCTTTTCGGCCTTCGCCTTGCTGTCATCGAAAGGGTCTGGATTGACGCGGGCCGCGTTTACCGCCCGGCGCTGGCGGCGATCGACCGCCTGCCGCGCGAAAGAAAGCTCGCACTCGCCTATCCTGGCGATGCGGTCAATTTCGTGCCGATACCCGAATTCCATCTGGCGACGCTCGCGATCGCGCGGCGCGACGATTTCGTGCCGAGCCTTTTTGCCGATCCTGCAGAGCAGCCTGTGGTGTTGACCCCCGAAGGGGCGCGCCTTGCCGCGATGGCGCCCCC
>JAJYIC010000249.1 GCA_021790295.1 Pseudomonadota bacterium
GCGCCTGATCGGCATGATCCAGCCGCGCGAGCCTTTCGACTCTGAGCACGATCCGCCCCTTTATCCGACCGGTTGCGCGGGGCGCATCACCGCTTTCGCCGAAACCGACGACGGGCGCTTTCTTATCACGCTCACCGGCGTTTGCCGCTTTCGCATCACGGCCGAGCTCGCCCCTCTCGACGGCTACCGCCGGGTCGTTGCCGATTGGAGCCCTTTTCCTGGCGATCGCGAAGGCGAAGAGGAAGCCTCTTTCGACCGCGAGCGGCTGTTGCGCGCTCTCGCCCTTTATTGGCGCAAAAACCGGATCGCGGCCGATTGGGACAGGATCAAGGCGGTTGCCCATGAGCGCCTCGTCACCTCGGCGGCGATGATTTCTCCTTTTGCGCCCCGCGAAAAGCAGGCCTTGCTCGAAGCTCCCGATCTTGGCGAGCGCGCCCGCCTGTTGCTGGCGCTTCTCGAAATGGCCGCGCTCGAACCCACCATTATCCGCCCCGAGGCCCGCAACTGAGCGCTGGAGAGCCTCATGCAAGAACAGAACGAAATCGACCCGAAATTGCTCGAGATCCTCGTCTGTCCGGTGACCAAAGGACCTTTGCGTTACGACCGCGCAAACCAGGAGCTAATCAGCGAGGAAGCGGGACTCGCTTATCCGATCCGCGACGGCATTCCGATCATGCTCGTCGAAGAGGCGCGCCCTCTCGGCGAGGACGAAACGGCAAGGCCGAGGCTGCCGCAGCCATGAACCCGCCCCGGCCGACGGAATTGCGCCTCAAAAGGGCGGAAAAGCTTCTCGATATCACCTTCGAGGACGGCACGCGCTTTAGCCTTCCGGCCGAATATTTAAGGGTCGAAAGCCCTTCCGCCGAGGTCCAGGGACATGGACCGGGAGAAAAAAAGATCGTCTCCGGCCGCGCTTTCGTCGGCATCATCGGCCTTGAACCCGTCGGCAATTACGCCGTCCGCATCAAATTCGACGATCTCCACGATACCGGGATCTATAGCTGGAGCTATCTTTACGAGCTCGGCGTCGAAAAGGATAAGCGCTGGCGCGCCTATCTGCGCGAACTTGCCGCGAAAGGCCTTTCGCGAGAGCCCACGCGCTCGTCTTGAAAGCGGGCTAAAGCCTTCCCCCTTCGAGAAGGCGCGAAGGCGCGCCGCCAAGCCCCATCGCCCGGCGCATCAGAAACCGCTTCAAAGGCGCTCCACGGTGAACCGCGGCAAGGCCCAGATCGCGAGCCAGTCCGAGAGGCGCGAAAGCGTTCGAAAAAAGCCGGTTGAGGACGTCGGTGACGGCGGCGAAGAGAAAAGCCTCGCCTTGCCGTCGCGCCTCGTAACGCCGCAACAAAGCCCTTTCGCCGATATCGAGACCAAGGCGGCGCTGATCGACGATGAGTTCGGCAAGGGCCGCGACATCGCGGATGCCGAGATTGAACCCTTGACCCGCGATCGGATGAATGACGTGGGCCGCCTCGCCGACGAGCGCGAGGCGCGGGCCCGCATACCGCGTCGCCAGCATCAGCGAGAGCGGGTAGGAGGAACGCGACCCGACCGGTTCGATCTCCCCCAGATGATCGCCGAAGCGGGCGGCAAGCTCGGCCGCAAATTGAGGCTCCGGAAGCGCCATGAGACGCGGGGCAAGAGCGGCCTTTTCGGTCCAGACGATCGAGGAACGGTTGCCGGTCATCGGCAGGATCGCGAACGGACCCGCGGGAAGGAAATGCTCGACGGCGACGCCGCCGTGAGGGCGTTCGTGAGAGACCGCCGTCACGATCGCGGTTTGCGGATAGCGCCATTCCAGGGTCCGGATATGGGCGGCGCGACGCAAGATCGAGCCGCGGCCGTCGGCGGCGGCGAGAAGCCGGGCTTTGACGCGCTTGCCGTCGGACAAAAGGGCGTTCGCCCCCTCCTCGCCCGTCTCGACCCTTGAAAGCGCGACCCCGCGAAAGAACTTGAGGTTTCTAAGCCCCCGCGCGCGCGCCTCGAACGCGCCGCGCAGGACCCGGTTTTCGACGATAAAGCCGAGCGGGGCCTTTTGCGCCAGTTGGCGATGATCGTAGTGGAGGAAAAACGGGGAGTCGCCGTCGGCGACGCGAATTTCGAGGATCGGTTCGGCCTCTTCCGCGATCTCCTGCCACAACCCCAAAGAGGAGAGGATCCGCTGCGATCCGTAAGCGATCGCCGAACTGCGCAGATCGAAGGTCTCCTTCAGCATGGCCGCGGGGTCTTCGCGCTCGACAAGCGCGACCGCGAGCCCGGCCTCGGCCGCCGCGAGCGCGAGGAGAAGCCCGGTCAGCCCCGCTCCGGCGACAAAAAGCTCGACCTCCTCCGCCATTGCCGAAGGATGGTCTGCGATCTCGCACTTGTCCAGCGCCCTCGGTGCGCCAGCGAGGAGGACCCTTCGGCGTCGCCCTTCAGGGCGGGTTCCCCGCGTCCTTTCCCTCCGCAAGCCTTATCCAGAAAGGCCGTTCGAGGATGAGCCTTGCCTCTGCGGCGGCAAAAGGCCCTTTTGCGCTGAGCGCCTCGATGCGGATCAAGGCGATCCCGCGATCGCCTCGGCTCGAACGCATCTCTCCGATTTCGCCCCCTTCGGAAGTCACGATCGTCCCCGGCGGCGGCGGCGGACCTTCGATCGCCACCGGCACGAGGCGGCGCTTTACGAGGCCGCGGTATTTGGTTCGCGCGGTCAGTTCCTGGCCGAGATAGCAGCCTTTCTCCCAGTCGATCCCGTTCAGTTCGTCAAAACCGGCTTCGAGAAGGGTCGATTTTTCGATGACGAGATCGCGGCTTCCATCGGGGACGCCGAGGAGAAGCCGGTGGCGATCGTAAAGAGCCGCGTCGACCTCTCTCAGGCCCAAAGCGACAAGCGCCGCGCGGCCCTGCGAACGGGGAAAGAGAGCGCGCGCGCCGAGGGCGGGAAGCCGAGGATCGCGGAAGACGATTCCCCCGGCAAAGCCGCGCGCCGCGCCGGGGTCTTGCGGAAGAGAAAAGAGAGCGGCCTGCTCGCCGCCGAAAATTTGCGCCGCGGCCAGATCGGGGCGCTTTTCGATCGCCACCTTGGCGCGCAGGCGGTAAAGGAGAAGACGGCGTTCGAGATCGGAAAGACGCTCCCTTTCGGCCTCGATCCAGATCGCTTCTTCCTCTTCGGCCATGAAAAAGTCGTGCAGATATTTGCCCTGCGCCGTCAGAAGGGCCGCGTAGATCGCGCGCTGCGGGCCGATCTTGCCGACGTCGTTCGAAACGAGCCCTTGCAGGAACGGCCGCCGTTCGGGCCCCGAAACCGCGAGGACCGCGCGCTCCTCAAGCAAGGCAAAGCTCAACCCCGCCATCTCTTCGATCTACGGATCGACCTCCTTTTGGCGTAAAGTTGGGGAAGGCTCGGCCCCTTGGCAACCGGAGGGACGGGTTGGAGGGTTGGCTCGGGTGAGAGAAAGGCGCATCCTTTTCGTGACGCTGACGCGGATCGGCGACGGCGTGCTTTCGACCGGGCTGTTGTCGCATCTTGTCGAGCGGGACCCTGAGGCGCGCATCACGATCGCCGCCGGGCCGCCCGCGGCGCCGCTCTTTACGGAAGTGCCGGGCCTCGAACAGCTGATCGTTCTCCAAAAGCGTCGCGCCTCTTTGCACTGGGCCTGCCTTTATGCAAAGACCCTAAGGCGGCGCTGGGATCTGGTCGTCGATTTGCGCGGTTCGGCGCTCGCCTATTTTCTCCGGGCGCGAGAGAAAAAGGTGATGGCAAAGGGCGACCCCCGCCAACACCGCGTGCGCCAATTGGCAGGGCTTTTCGGGCTCGATCCGCCGCCGGCTCCGCGTTTATGGCGGGCGCGCCGTCACGAAGAAGCCGCCCTCGCCCTCGTCCCTGAAGGCGGCCCTTTTTTCGCCATAGGCCCCGCCGCGAACTGGCGCGGAAAAGAATGGAGGGCCGAACGTTTTGCCGAACTCGCCGGCGCTCTCGGCGCCGCCAACGGCCCCTTGCCCGGCGCCCGGGTTGCGGTTCTCGCCGCAGGGCACGAACGCGCCCAGGCGCTGCCGCTTCTTGCCGCGATCCCCGAAAGCCGCCGCATCGATCTCGTCGGCCGGACCGATCTTCTGACCGCGGCGGCGGTGCTTTCCCGCGCGTCTCTTTTTGTCGGCAACGACACCGGCCTCATGCATCTGGCGGCCGCGGCGGGCGCTCCGACTCTCGGTCTTTTCGGACCGAGCCCTTATGAGCAATATGCGCCTTGGGGAGAGCGCTCAGGTTTCGTCGCCAGTTCCGAGCCGCGCGAGAGCCTTTTCCCCCCCGGTTTCAACCACCTGACGACGGACAGCTTGATGGACGGACTTTCGGTCGAGGCGGCGTTTGCAGCGGCGTGCCGGCTCCTCGAAAGGATTTCGAGCCGGGCGGCGTGACCAAAGAGATCGCCCTTTCGGCCCTCGTCGTCGCCCGCGACGAAGAGCACCAACTCGGCGCCTGCCTCGAAC
>JAJYIC010000250.1 GCA_021790295.1 Pseudomonadota bacterium
GAAGCCTACAACACCGCAAAAGAGAGCGAAAACAAGATCCACGACGAAGCGGTCGCGCGCCGTTTCGGCTTCAAAGGCGGGGTCGTCCCGGGGGTCGACGTCTACGGTTATATGACCCACCACCCGGTCCTTTTTTGGGGGCGCGATTGGCTCGAACGGGGCGCCGCTTCCTGCCGCTTTTTGAAACCCGTCTATGACGGGGAGACCGTCACCGTCAACGCAGAGGAAAACGCCAAGGGGCTCGATCTCTGCGCTTTCAGCCGCGGCGAACTCTGCGCCCTCGGCTCGGCGAGTTTACCCTCGGAAAAGCCTTCCCCGCCCCCGGTTTTCGCGGGGGCGCCGGCTCCGCCCGCCTCGCGCCCTCTTGCAGCAGAGGCGAACCTTGCCGCGGGCACAAGGTTTTCGATCCACCCCCTCCCGATAACGGCGGAATTGGCGGCGCAAACATTGGCGGATCTGCGCGAAAGCCTCCCCATCTACACCGAGGAAGCGATCCTTCACCCGGGCGTCGTTCTGCGCGCGGCGAACTCAGCGCTTTCCCACAATCTCGTCCTTTCGCCGTGGATGCATGTGGGGAGCGAGGTGCAGCATTTCGGACTTCTCCATACGGGCGGCGAACTTTCCGCCTCGGCCGTGGTTACGGCCCTTTACGAACATAAAGGCCACGGTTTTGTCGATCTCGAGGTGATGGTCGAAGCGGATGGGAAACGGCCCATCGCCCGCATCGCCCATCGCGCGATCTGGCGCCTTCGCTTACCCTGAGCGCCTCGGCCGGGATGCGCCCCCACTGAGGAAGCGCGGGCGCAGGAGCCGCCGCCGAGGAAGCAAAACCTGGCGCAATGAGCGCAAGTGAGATAGCAGAGGCTTCCGGTGTTGAACCAAAGGGTCTCCAGCCTTTCGAGCGCGACCGGCGCCCAGCGTGAGAAATGCGGGCTAAGGCCCCGCGCCGAAACCCCGCCTCAACCGGCAAGATGCCCGATCGACCGTAGCGAACACCGATAAGGAGAATCCATGCCCCGCTTGAATTTTCTCGCCGACGAGGACGTATCCCCGAGCGCCCGCGATCAGCTTTTGCGCGCCGAAAGGCTCGGGTCGCCCGATTCCCGCGTTCTTCGCATCCTCTTCAAAAGCAAGGCGGGCGAAGCCTGGTACCGTTATTGGCGCGCTTTGACCGAGGAGGGGATCCTTCCGGTCGAGCTCAAAGAGTTGTGCCGCGTCAAGATCGCCTTCGATCACGCTTGCGGTTATTGCGGCACGGTGCGCTCGCAGACTGCAAGGCTCGCGGGGCTTAGCGAGGAAAAAATCCAGCAGGTGTGGGATTACGAGAATAGCGAGGCGTTCAGCCCGCGGGAGAAGCTCGCTTTGCGCTTTGCGGACTATCTGAAGCACGATATCGGCAAAGCCGATGACGACACCTTCTACGCCGAACTCGGCCGGTATTTCTCCGAGGCGGAGATCGTCGAACTCGGTCTCTGGTGCGCCGAGAATGTCGGCGCCGGAAGCTTCGTGCGCACGCTCGACATCATCAGTTGGGAGGACGCCTGCGCCCTCAACCCTTTGACGGCGAAAAACGCCGCCAAAGCGGGGTGAGGCCCCATCGAGCGCGGCGCGAAGGGAGGGCGGCGCAGAGCACCGCTTTGCCCTCAAAGTAGCGGATCGCCCTGTCCCGGACGCCAGGAAAGCGCGCGCGCCCGCGCGTCGGCCCGCTTGCGTGCGGGCAACCTTTCGCCCACCCGGCGCGCGGCGACGGCAGCCTTGGCGCGCAAGGAGGGGGGCGAAGACGGCCGTGCGGCGATCGAAAGCCAGATATAAGCGCCGACGAGATCGCGCGGCACGCCGCGGCCCTCTTCGAGCGCGAGCCCCAAGTTGAATGCGGCCGGGGCAAAACCGGACAGCGCGGCGCGGCGGAAAAGCGCCTCAGCGCGGCGCGGATCGCGCGCCACTCCTTTGCCCTCGGCGTAAAGGATGGCGAGATGGTTTTGCGCTTTGGGGTATTTCCGGGCGGCGGCCTTGCCGTACCAGAGGGCGGCGGTTGCGGCGTCTTTCCCCACCCCGACGCCGAGTTCGTAAGCGCGCCCGAGATTGTCTTCGGCGGCAAGGTAACCTTGCGCCGCGGCGCGCCGAAACAGGCGAACGGCGCGCACGGGCCGTCTCGGCACGCCCAATCCTTCGGCATAAAGATAACCGAGAAGGTTCTGGCACGCGGCCCCGCCGGCCGCGGCCTCGACCTTGCACGCCGCAAAGGCCCCTTCGAAGCGGCGCCCTTCGAGCGCCCTTTGCGCGGCGGCGAAATCGGCAAAAGCCGGCCGCGCGGCAAGGAAAAGAAAGAGCACCGCCACTGCAAAACGCATCAGAAACCCTTTTGGCGGCCCGACAGGGAATGCCGCGGCCGCGCCCTCAGCGCGCCATCAACACCGGGATCCTCGACTCCATGATGATTTCCCGCGTCGCCCCGCCAAAGATCATCTGCCGTATGCGGCTTTGCGTATAGGCTCCTTTGAGGAGAAGATCGGCGCCGGCAGAGGCGCTTTCATGGAGAAAGGATTCGCCTTGCGCTTTCGCCCTGCCGCTCGCCGTGCGCAGGCTCACCGCGACGCCATGACGTTCGAGGCACAGCGCCAGCTCCTCGCCCGAAGGCCCGGGTTCGGGCATCAGAGCCTGCGGAGTGGCGATGATCGCGACCGCGCGCGCCTTTTTCAAAAGCGGCATGGCGAGGGCGACGGTGAGCGCGGTCTCGGTGCTGCCGTTCCAGGCGATCGCGACAACCTCGCCAAGGCTTTTTTGCGCCGCGCCCGGTATCATCAGGATCGGCCGGCCGCTTTCGAAAAGAGCGTCTTCGAGGGTGGCTTCGGCGATCGAGGCGAGCTTTTCCGGCTGCTCGACGACGATGAGATCGAAAACCCGGCCGATGACGCCGACAACCGCATTCTGCCGGCCATCCTCCTCGCGCCATGAGGCCGAAGGCCCGCTTTCTGAAGGGGCGTCCGGCAGTCCATGAGACTCCATGAACTCGCGGAAAAGGCGCCGGGCCTGATCGCGGCGGTCGTATCCTTCGCGTTCGAGGGTGCGGTCGACTTCCGAGGAGATCGAAAAGCCCATCTCGCCGCCGAACACGACCGCATATTCGGTCGTCAAGGCGTGCAGCCCGACGACATGGCTGGCGAACCTTTGCGCCACCAGATACGCGGCCTCGAGAACCGGCTTCGCATTGCCGTCCCCGACCACGGCCAGGACATTCTTCATCGCCCGTTCCCTCCTCCCCGGTCACGGCGGCTCTTTGCCTCCCACTCTACACCTTCGAAGCGTTGCTTGCCAGATTGCCCCACCTCGACGGCGGCGGCGCCGGCGTCTAGACTTCTTCGGCCGCAACGGACCGGGAGAGAGACGCGATGAGACGTGCCGGATTGTGCTTTCTCGCGGCTGCCATCTTCCTTTTCGGCGCGGGAGACGGGCCGCAAGCGGCAAAAAGCGCGCAAGTTCTTCGTTTCGGCACCGACTGGAAAGCCGAAGCCGAACACGGAGGCTATTACCAGGCGATCGCGACGGGCATCTACAAGCGTTTCGGGCTCGAGGTGCGCTTGCGCCAGGGCGGGCCTCAGGTCAACCAGGCGGCTCTTCTCGCCGCCGGGCGGCTCGATCTCACCATCGCGTCGAACTCGTTCCTGCCGCTCAATTTTGTCAAGAGCGGGGTGCCCCTCCAAGCGGTCGCGGCGATGTTCCAGAAGGATCCGACCATCCTCATCGCTCACAAGGGCGAAGGCAACGACAGCTTTGCCGCGCTCAAGGGAAAGCCGATCATGATCAGCTCAGATACGAGGATCGGCTTCTGGCAATTCCTCAAACAGAAATTCGGCTATACCGACGCCCAGATCCGCCCTTATACCTTTAGCGTCGCTCCCTTTCTCGCAAACCCGAAAGCGATCCAGCAGGGATATCTGACGAGCGAGCCTTTTACGATCGAACGCGCGGGGGAGAAACCCGTCATTCTTCTTCTCGCCGATGCCGGCTATTCGAGCTATGGGTCGTTGCTGCAGACGAGAAGGGATCTGGTTTCGAAACATCCGGGTCTCGTCCGCCGTTTTGTCGAGGCGAGCATCGAAGGCTGGATCAGTTATCTTTACGGCAACCCCGCTGCGGCGAATGCCCTCATCAAACGCGACAATCCAGAGATGAGCGATGCTCTCCTCGCTTATGGCCGGGCGATGCTAAAGAAATACGGGATCGTCGACAGCGGCGACGCGAAAAAGCTCGGCATCGGCGCCATGACCGCGGCGCGCTGGAAGAATTTTTACGAGACGATGGTCAAGGCCCATGTTTACCCGGCGAGCCTCGATTACAAAAAGGCCTTCACGCTCCGCTTCGTCGACCGGAAATTCGCCATGCCCCACTGAAAGGCCGGGCGCGCAAAGGGGGGATGAAAAGACGGCGCCGCTCGTCAGCCT
>JAJYIC010000251.1 GCA_021790295.1 Pseudomonadota bacterium
GCATTTCCTTCTCGAGAAGGAAATGCTTGTCTTTCTTGGCATTGCCGTAAATCTCGTCCGCCGGCGTCGAAAGGGTGCTGGTGAATTCGATCCCGTAAGCGGGATAGGCGTAATGCCATTGCCACTGGCTTGCGGTCGCGACCACGAGAAGCTTCTCGCCGCCGGTATTGGCGAGAGCGAGGATGCTGTCGAAGGAAGGGATGCCGAGGACCACGTAGTCGATGAGGATGAGGATCACGATCGGGATCGAACTCAGAATCCAGGCCTTTCTCGTGGTCGGTCCGGTAAAGGACGGCGGAGACGGATTTCGGCTTTTGCGGTGAAAGACGATCGAATAGAGCAATACGCCGAACGCCAACAAGAAAATGACGGGGATGATCGCGAGAAAAAGATCATGAATGAAAAGGAACTCATGGGCGATCGGCGTGACCGGGTTCTGGAAGTTGAAGAAATATTTAGCTTGCGCTGAGGATGCGCCGAACATGCCGAATAGAACGCCGGCGGCAATTGCCAAAAGCTGTTTCGATCGCATGTTCTTCCCGTCTCCCCTCGCCCTCTCTACCGGTCAGGGTCGCCGCTCTCTTCCTCGCCGCGGCCCTAAGCGGTGTGCCGAAACCCCTCGCGAAAGGCCGGCCGCGGTTCTCCTCCCGGGGTCGCGCCCGGCGGCTTTGCCGCCGCCCATTCCGGCCGAAAATCCTCACTCCCGCCGCGCGCTTTGATTTGGATCAATTTGAACGCGAAGCTTCGCGCGGCTCCCCTCCCAGCCATGGCGGGGCTTCCTTGCCTTCCGGGACCCGCTCGCTCACACTCTGCGGCGGCGGCGCAGAGAGGAGAGGCGATGAAAGGCGTCTTTATCGATGCGAGCGACGGGCTCGCCGAGGTCTACCGCAAGGTGAGCCGGCCTTCGGACCCTTGGGTCACGGTTTACGAGGAAGAACGCGTGCCGCAGGAGGCTCTGCCGCGCCTTCTTTTGGGCGAGGACTTTGTCATCGTCGACCATACGAAGCTGCCGACGGCGGCGATGGAGAGCTGCCCGGGGCTCCGGCACGTCATCTTTCTCGGCACCGGGGCCAAAAGCTATATGAGCCCCGAAGAGCTTAGAGGGATCGGCATCCGCGTCCACATCATCAAAGGCTACGGGGATGTCGCCGTCGCCGAGCATGCGATCGCCTTGATGGCCGCGGGCGCGCGCGGGCTCGCGCGCATGGACCGCGGCATCAGAGAGGGACGCTGGCCGCGCACAGAAGGCCTAGAGCTTGCCGGCAAGACCATCGGCGTCATCGGCTTTGGCGGCATCGGAGCCGAGGTCGCCCGCATCGCGAGAGGCATAGGGATGCGGGTTCTGGCCTGGAACCGCACGCCGAAAGTGGCGCCGGGGGTCGCTTTTGTCGCCCTCGATAGGCTTCTCTCGGAAAGCGATGTGGTCTCGCTCCATCTTCTCCTCGACGAGGAGACGAAGGGTTTTCTCGACGCCGAAAGGCTCAAAAAACTGAAGCCCAAAGCGATCCTCGTCAACACGGCGCGCGGGGCGCTCGTCGACGAGGAAGCGCTCGTCGCCGCTCTCGCAGAGGGGCGGCTGCGCCACGCCGCCCTCGATGTTTTTGCGAGCGAACCTTTGCCGCCGGGCCACCCTTTGACCTTGCTCGACACTGTCACCCTTTCGGCGCACAGCGGTTTCCGCACTCCCGAAGCAAGCGAAAGGCTCGTCCGCAGCGGCCTCGATATCGCCTGCCGTCTGGCAAGCGAGGCCTCGTAACGGGGTTTTCGCGTTCGCCGGTCAAACGAGCGGATGACGGAGGTTTCTCATGTCCCGTAAACTCACGGCCGCCGTCGCCCAGATGGGTCCGGTTCCTCTCGCCGATACGCGCGCGACCACCGTCAAGAGGCTCTCTGCGCTGTTGCGCGAGGCGGCGTCCTCCGGCGCCCGTTTTGTCGTTTTCCCGGAACTCGCCCTCACCACCTTTTTCCCGCGCTATTGGATGGAGGAAGAAAGCGAGATCGACCGTTTTTTTGAAAGCCGGATGCCGGGGCCGCAAACGCGTCCCCTTTTCGATCTGGCAAAGGATCTCGGGGTCGGTTTTTATCTCGGTTACGCCGAACGCGCCGAAAAAGAAGGGAAGGTGCATCGCTACAACAGCGCGATCCTCGTCGAGCGCGACGGGCGCATCCTCGGGCGCTACCGCAAGATCCATTTGCCGGGGCATTCCGAATATCTGCCGCACGCCCCGTTCCAGCATCTGGAGAAGCGCTATTTCGAGGTCGGCGACGAAGGCTTCAAGGTCTGGCGCGCCTTCGATGCGGTTGTCGGCATGTGCATCTGCAACGACCGCCGCTGGCCCGAAACCTTTCGCGTTTTGGCCCTCCAAGGCGCGGAGATCGTGGCTCTCGGTTACAACACGCCCTGCGAGAACATCTACCACGAAGAACCGCTTCACCTGCGCATGTTCCATCACCGTTTGAGCCTGCAGGCGAACGCCTACCAGAATGCGAGCTGGGTCCTCGCCGCGGCCAAAGCGGGAAAGGAAGACGGCTTCGGCCTCATCGGCGGTTCGGCGATCGTGGCGCCGACCGGAGAGATCGCCGCGCAGGCGCAGGGCGAAGGCGACGAGGTCATCGCCTTTACCCTCGATCTCGAACTGGGAGACTATTTGCGCCGGACCGTCTTCAATTTCGAAAAGCACAGGCGCATCGAACATTACCGCCTCATCACCGAACGGGTGGGCGCGCGGGAAGAGGTGTGAGAGGGCGCGGGCGAGAGAGCGCCAAATCGGCCGCGGCCTCATATCCGGGTTCGCTTTCAACCCAAGTGCTCGCGGATTTGTCGAAGAGCCTCGAATGGTTTTGCCGTTTTCGGTAAAATCGGAACGCTGCGCCGCGGCTTTCGCGACCGCGCGGAAGGAACGGGCAAAAGCCGCTTTTCCACCCGTGAAAACCGACGACCGCCAGAGGCTTCGAGCCGATGACTGATCCTTCGGACACGCTCCGGTACAAGGGAAACCTCTGCATTGCGGGTTTGACGGCTGCGGGCAAGACCACGCACAGCCACCTGCTTGCGGGAGAATTCGGCCTCACCTACGTGTCGGCCTCGCAGATCCTTCTCAATTTCATGGGCGTCTCCCCGATTCAAAACAGGGATTTCTGGATCACGCCCGCAGCCAAGGCATTCTGGAAAGAAGACCAGAACGATCGCCTCGACGAGGAGCTTTCGAGGATCGAGGGGATGCGGGAAGGGTGCATCTTCGACACCTGGGCGATGCCCTGGCGGCGCCGGCGTCCGGCGCTTTCGATCTGGCTCGAATCTACGCTCGAATCGCGCGTGTTGAAGTCGATCGTTTCCCATCACGGCGAAAACGAGTTTGGCCTTGGGGAATACGCAGAGCGTATCGCAGACAAGGACCGCGTCATCAGCTCTCTTTACCGCAACCGATACGGGTTCGAGATCGGGGTCGACTTCACCTGCTTCGACCTCGTCATCGACATCAGTTCGCTGATCGCCGAGGCAAGCCTCGACGCCGCGCTCGAGAGCATCAGGATCGCGCACAGCATTATCGGCCCCGCGGCCGCCTATTACCTGACGGGGCGGCGGCGCTTCCGCGACCGGCTGCAAACCGCCGCAGAACGTCACAAGGATCTGATCCGGAAAAACACGATCCTCTGAGCGTTGCGCCGAAGAGCGGGCGAGAAGAGCTGCGCCTTCGCCCGCGGCCAAGGCTTCAAGGCCGGGGAAAGCCGGGGAAAAGGCGGCGAACGCGAAACTCGCCCGGCGATCGGGCTAGCGGCGCACCGCAATGGTGCAAGCCATTTCCTTGTGCAGCGCAAGTCCAAACACGCGCCAATCTTCGCCGACCACGAACTCGTTAACGGCCGGCACCACCCCCAAAGTCTCGTTGGCGCGGGGATCGAAGATCATATAGCCGGCAAAGACGAGCATTCCGTCTTCTTTTATCTTTGTCTTGGCGATATCGATGTCGCGTTTGACGATCTCGTAATCGCGTCCGGCGTCGAAAGAGACGAGGTCGAACAGGCGGTCGGGCCTGGCGGGCGAGGCCGAGATGGCTCCAGCCGGGCTCGATGCTTACCTGCCCGCCGCGATCGGAAAATCGCTCGCGGTAGAATTCGAGATGGGTCTTGCCGCCAAACAGCGCGCCTGTCGCCTTGCCGAAGGCGAAAGGATATTCGTGCATCCGGAACGTATCGAAAGCGACGAGGCGGCTCGGTTTCAAGAGCTGCAGAAGGATTTGGGAAAAGTCGCCCGTCCTGACCCCGACCTCGGCGATGACGCCGCCTTGGAGAAAGCGCATGGCGCCGATCAGATCCTTGCGGCTGGCGAAAAGCCTCGCATCTCGCAGATGCTTTTGAGCAAGAGCGGGATATCGGGCGGGCAGACCGTCCATCAGTCGGCGCCCGTTTCAACATTTACGGGAATTTCTCCCATCCT
>JAJYIC010000252.1 GCA_021790295.1 Pseudomonadota bacterium
CCGCATGGGCTCGCCGCGCCGCCGAGCCTTTCTCGAGCTTTGGCGATCTTCGAAGGAAGTCTTGGTCCTGGAACTCACAAAGTATGTCTACGACGTCGTCATGGTCGAGGTCGACGATGTCGCCCGCGTCCTCACGATGATTCGCGAGGCCTACGAGTGAGGTTGCCGACCGCAACCTGAGGCCTCAACGCCTTATTCCATAGCCGCGGCCGAAGGTCAAAAGCCTTCGCCACAGATGCCGATGCGGCGGCCGTTCTTCCAATAGAAAAGCGGCGGCTCCGCGCTGGCGGTTCCGGAGCGCAAGGCGAGAGCGCGGGCTGGCGCACCGTATCGCAGATTTGGCCGTGAAGCGCCGAGTGGGACCCGAGCCAGCCACCGGACGGCAAGGGAAAAGGATCGCCTCCCGTTGCGGTCGATCCGCTTGGTGGCGTACGATATTCTGGGCTCGCGCGGTCCGTAGCCTTGCTGGCGCTTTTCGCAGGACGTGAGGGATCTCAGGCCCGCGGGAGCCGTCGCACCCGCCGAACGCCGCCGGTGGCCCGCTTTGAAATCCGAGCGGCAGCGAAGTCCGGACGCGGCCTGACCGCTCTCCCGCGGCTCTCGGTTCTTGCGTGCTGGCGGGAGGACCATGACTTCGGCCGACTCTTTTTCGATCTCGCCGGACTTGATCTACATTCGGCTCTGAACGCCCGTGGAGGAATGGCTCGGCCGAGTCGTTGCTTGAGGGACCGGGCGTCGGGTTTCCGCCGGCTGATTCCGATATGATTCCGACAGTCCCTCAACGTCGCCCGGTTCGCTCTCTAATCCCTTGAAAAGACTGGTGGGCGCGAGAGGGATTGAACCTCTGACCCCTACGATGTCAACGTAGTGCTCTCCCGCTGAGCTACGCGCCCTTGCCTTTGCGGCGGCGAGGATTTAGCCGAAAGGGAAAGAAGAGGCAAGCCCGCGGGAAAGCGCCTTCCCTACGCTCTCACCATTGCAGAGACTTGCGGCAGATCGAATACCAGAGGCCGAGATTGGCCTCTTTCCAATGCGGGTTGGCGCAATCCTCCTTGACCATCGCGCGCGAGGCCTCTTCCGGCGGAGGCTTCGAGGAATGCGAGCAGCCGGCAAGAAAGGCCGCGGCGAGGATCACCAGAACCAATCTCACAAAGCCTCTCCCCTCCCTCTCGGCACGCAAAAACCGCGACTCCGGGCATCCTCTGCAGGCCGAACCCAATCCTCGGCCCGCGCCCTCCCCTTTGCAAGCGCGCTCTCGCCCCCGCGCGGCCATGACGCGGAGCGGAGGAGGCCTTTTCGCCGCCCTTTCCCTGCCGCGGCAACCCAACACGCCAACGGGGGCTTGTGCCGAGGCGCAAGAGCCGTTCACAATCGCCCCCCCGAAGATGAGAATCGGATGACAGAAGCGCGCCTTGCCATCGATATCGGAGGCACTTTCACCGACGCGGTCCTCGCGCGCGGGGAGAGCCTTTCGAGCGCCAAGGTGCTGACGACCCCGCAGGCGCCCGAAAAAGGGTTTGTCGAAGCGGTGGAAAACGTCCTGCGGCAAGCGCGCTCGCAACTCGCAGAGATCGGCCTCATCCTCCACGGAACGACGCTCGCGACCAACGCCATCATCGAAAGGAAAGGCGCCAAGGTCGCGCTTCTGACGACCGAGGGCTTTCGCGACAGCCTGGAGATGGCCTACGAGCACCGCTTCGAGCAATCCGACCTTTATATGGAAAGGCCCCCACCTCTTGTTCCCCGCCGTTTGCGCCTTCCCCTTCCCGAACGGATCGCCGCCGACGGGTCGGTTCTGAAGCCTCTCGACGAGGACGCCCTTCTCGCCCTCGTTCCCTTCCTGCGGGCCGAAGGCGTGCAATCGCTCGCGCTCGGCTTTCTCCACAGCTACCGCAACCCCGTGCACGAACGCCGCGCAGCCGCCATCCTCGGGGCGGAATTGCCGCAACTGCCGCTTTCGCTCTCCTCCGAGGTCAGCCCCGAAATCCGCGAATACGACCGCTTTTCGACGACCGTCGCCAACGCCTATATCGCGCCTTTGATGGCGGGCTATCTCGCGCGTCTCGAAAGCGCGCTCGAAGCGCGCGGCTTTGCGGGCGCGCTTCTGATGATGATGTCGAGCGGCGGCATGACGACGCTCGCGACCGCGCGCGCGCTTCCCGTTCGCCTCATCGAATCGGGGCCCGCGGGAGGCGCTCTTTTCGCGCGGCGGGTCGCCCTCGAATGCGGGCTCGAACGCGCCCTTTCCTTCGATATGGGCGGCACGACCGCGAAGATCGCTTTGCTCGACGACTACGCCCCTCAGCGCTCGCGCAGTTTCGAGGTCGCCCGCGCCTACCGCTTCTTGAAAGGGAGCGGCTTTCCTTTGCGCATACCCGTCATCGACATGGTCGAAATCGGCGCCGGAGGCGGCTCGATCGCCGGGGTCGACGCGCTCCAAAGGATCGAGGTCGGGCCGCAAAGCGCCGGCGCTGACCCGGGCCCGGCCTGTTACGGAGCCGGCGGCGAGCGCGCCACCGTCAGCGACGCCGATCTCGCCTTGGGCCGCATCGATGCGAATCGCTTTGCCGGAGGTTTGCGCCTCGACCCGGAAAAGGCCTTTGCCGCCCTCGCCAAAGACATCGGCGACCCTCTCGGCCTCGAGGGCGAACTCGCGGCCGCGGGAGTGGCCGAAATCGTCGATGAAAACATGGCGAATGCGGCGCGAGTCCACGCTCTCGAAAGCGGCAAGGATTTATCCGGGCGAACCCTGATCGCCTTTGGCGGCGCCGCCCCTTTGCATGCCGCGCGCATCGCCGAAAAGCTCGGGATCGAGCGTTTCGCCGTCCCCGCGGGGGCTGGGGTCGGCTCGGCGATCGGCTTCCTTTCGGCCCCTTGCCACTACGAGGTCGTGCGCACTCTTTATGTTTCCCTTGCCGAGGGTGCGCTCGATCCTTCCGCGGTCAACGCCCTTATGGAGGAGATGAGGCGCGAGGCGGTTTCGGTCGTGCGTCAGGGCGCACCCTCCTCGCCTCTATCCGAAAGCCGAACCTGCACGATGCGCTACCGCGGTCAGGGCCACGAGGTCACCGTCGGCCTTCCCTGCCGCGATTTCCGCGAAGAGGACGCGGCCCTTTTCCACGAGCGTTTCGAAGCCGCCTACCGCCTTCTTTACGGCCGCACCATCCCCGGCCTTATGAGCGAGGTCCTGACCTGGAGCCTTTCTCTTTCGAGCGAGGAACCGCGTCCCGCCCCTTGCGGAGAAACCCCGGCCGAGCGCGCCCCGCCGCCGCCAATCGAAACCCGGCGCCTTTTCGATCCCGCTTCTCTCGAAAGCGCAACGGCGCCGGTTTATGCGCGGGAAAGCCTCCTCCCGGGGATGGTGATCGAAGGGCCTTCGATCATCGCCGAAGCGGAGACCGCAACGCTTTTGCCGAAAGGCTTTCGCGCCAGGATCGACGCCGCGGGCACGATCCTCGCCGAACGGTCGGCGTAATGACGAGAGGCCAGGAAATCCGCCTCCAGGTGATGTGGCGCCGTCTTCTCGCGATCGTCGAGGAGCAGGCGCAGACCCTGGTGCGCACCGCGTTTTCCACGGCCTCGCGCGAAGCCGGCGACATCTCCGCCGGGATCTTCGACGCCAAGGGCCGGATGCTCGCCCAGGCGGTCACCGGAACTCCCGGCCACATCAACGCGATGGCGCTTGCGGTCGGGCACTTCATCGAGCGCTTCCCGCTTTCCGAGATGCGCGAAGGCGATGTCTTTCTCACCAACGACCCGTGGAAAGGAACCGGCCACCTCAACGATTTCACCTTTGTCACTCCGGCTTTCCGCAAAGGCAGCCTCCTCGCCCTCTTCGCCGCAACCAGTCATGTCGTCGATATCGGCGGCATCGGCCAATCTCCCGACGGCCGCCAAGTCTATCAGGAAGGGCTTTTCGTCCCGATCGGCTATTTCGCCCGGGAAGGACGGGTCGAGGAATTTCTTCTCGACATCGTGCGCGCCAATGTCCGCGAACCCGTTCAGGTGGTGGGCGATCTTTATGCCCTTGCCGCCGCCAACGAAGCGGGAGCGCGGCGGCTCGCCGCGATGATGGAAGAATACGCTGAGGACGGCCTCGATGAGCTTGCCTCCTCGATCCTCTGGCAAAGCGAAAAGGCGATGGTCGAAGCCATCGCCAAGCTGCCGCAAGGGCGCGCGGAAAACCGGATGACGGCAGACGGGCTCGAAGCGCCGATCGATCTCGTCGCCAGCCTCGAAATCGCAGAGCGCCGCATCCGCGTCGATTTTACCGGCACCTCGCCCGCCTCCGATTTCGGGATCAACTGTCCTCTCAATTATACGACCGCCTATACCGCTTTCGGCGTCAAATGCCTTGTCGCCCCTGCCGTACCCAACAACGCCGGTTCCCTTTTGCCGATCGAAGTGAGCGCCCCCGAAGGCTC
>JAJYIC010000253.1 GCA_021790295.1 Pseudomonadota bacterium
CGCCGTAAAGTTCTCGAAGTCAAAAAGCAAAGTTACGATTCGAGGGATCACGAGCGGTGCCTCATTCGCGATCTTCGAGGTGGAAGATTCGGGGATCGGGATGAGCGAAGAAGAACTCCGTCGCGCATTGCAACCATTCGGACAAGCAAGAGCCGCGACGGCGCGGAATTATGGCGGCACCGGGCTCGGCCTGCCGATCACGAAAGGGCTTGTGGAAGCCCACGGAGGCAGCCTCGCGATCACAAGCCGCCCGGGCTCCGGAACCCTCGCTCGTGTCCTTCTGCCGCTCGGAGAATTTTGGCCCAACCCGGTTCCGGAGTGGGCGCCGCCCCCGGCCGCGGCGCAGAGCCGCTGACTTCTTAGCCGGGAGATGGCCGAGGCGCGCTCATGCCGCGTCCGGCAGTCCCCGGTCCCTCCGCAGGACCCGGAAGATGAAGATCCCGGGGATGATGGCGAGCGTCGCAATCGCCATCACACGGAAGCAATCGCTATAGGCCGCGAAAGTCGCCGTGTTCAAAAGTTGCACGGTCGACCCGCGAAGATGAGGGTGGCCGCTCTCGGCGAGCATCGCAACATGGGCGCCTATTCTCGCTTGAAGCAAAGCCGCCATAATCGCGACGCCTGCGGCGCAGCCGAGCTGGCGCAGGAGGTTGTAGACGCCCGCACCATCCGCCCTCAAATCCTCGCCGAGAGTGGAAAAGGCGAGCGTGCTGAGCGGCGTGAAGAGGAGGCCGGCGCCCATTCCGAGAAGAGCATTACTGCCGGCGAGCCAAAGCGCCGCGCCCCTTTGCGGCGCGTTTGTGAAGAGTTCGAGCGCGGCGGCCGTCGTTACTAGGCCGATGACAAGGAAGACGCGATGATCGATCCTGCCGATCAGCCGCGCAAGAGCGAGCATCGTCAGCAAAGTCATCACTCCGCGCGGGGAAAGGATGAGGCCTGCAATCGCCGCGTCGAACGCTTGCATCGCCGTGGCGACCATCAGAGCAATAGTCGCCTGCCGTTGCGAAAAGCTGGGGAGAATGCCTTCCGCCGCCGGCTCAGTCACGGGGCGGCGGGTCATCCGAGGCCGAGATCGAGGCGGGCGGCGATGATTGCTCCGTCAAAGCAATCCGCAAGCGCTGACGGCGAGGGCGCCATCGCCTTATAGAGATCGGCCTTGCCGAGGGCAGGCGCGCGGTTTGCTTGCTTGCGCCGCAAGGCGCCGCCAATCCAGTGCCCTGAGTCAGAAATTCTCGACATCAGTCAAACGCCGTCATCGCGAGCGCAGCGAAGCGATCTCGGTCCCGCGGAGGCCGAGATTGCCACGTCGGCCCTCCCGGCCTCCTCGCAATGACCCAGCAAAATATGTTGCGAATTTACGACGTGGCACACCAGAATCATCCTGCAAATCCCCCGATTCCTGCGCGCCGCGGGCCTCGCGGAGGCGATTCACTTTTTGTTAAGCTTTGCGCGACCAGCATAACGCCGAGCGCGTTGCCGTTCGAGGGGACGAGGGTCAGAGTTGTGGAGGCAAGAATGCGCCCCCTTACCATGCTGGTCACTTCCGAAGGCGAGTGGGTCTTCGAAGGGAGCCCAGAGTTTCTCGCCGCTTTGGGGGACCAGGAGCCCGACTACGACAGCACGCTGTTCGCTGTCAAAAATCTCGGTTTCATCAAATTCGAGACGGTGGCCCGCGAGATCGTAGAGATCGAGTTGCATCCGCGCAATGTCGAGCTGCCCGCCCTTCTCGCCGTCCAACAACAGCTTTTGTCCTCGCGCTTCAAGCTGTTCCGGATAAGGTATTTCGAGGAGGCTTGGCATTCCGAAATCACCTCTTCGGTGGAACACGCGATCTCCCGCTTGTCGGAGCTGTGCGCGCCGACGTTTTCGCCGCCGCCGAGCGCTCGCTTTCTTGTGGAACCGCAAGATTGGTCGTCCTTGTCGAGTCAAGAAGAGAGCCCATTGCGGTTTCTTTTCCAGAAGTGGCGCATGTCGTTTGGCCATTTTGATCCAAGCGTCATTGCCTTCGCCGCCAGGCATCAGCTTCTCTCGCGGCTCATGATCATCGGCATAAAACCGCACCGCGCGGATCCGATCTTCCGCTTTATCGGGGACTGGCACGCAAATTGGCTGCCACTCGATTTCCTTACTGCCGGGATCGGCGAGAAACTCGAAAACCAGCCCGACAGAGAATATGGAGGCTGGGCATCAGAATTCTACAAGCATGTCGCCGTATCGGGTCAGCCGCGCTACGACCACGTCACTGCGGCGATCAGGAGCTCCTCAAAAACGTACTTCACGCGCTATGAAAGGTTATTGCTTCCGTGGAAGGCCGGAGAGGATGAAGCGTTTGTGACACTCTGCCCAAGAATTCTGCGGGGAGAGGATGCGAAGCCGCGATCGCTTTCAAAAGTAGCAAGCTCGGCCCGGAGGAAGGCGCTAAGATCCCGATAGGCCTCGGCAGCGCCAAGATAGGCGACGCCGACCTCGAGGTCTCCCCAGAGTGAACCGGGATAAAATATGCTGTAGCTCACGTTTTTGTAACCGTAGCCGGCGGTGACCCCTTTCTCGACGAGAATGGGGGCGACGAGGGCCATCGCCCAATCCAAAGGCCAGCGGGTTAAACCGTAGGCCCTCGCAATCCGCGGAATGAGGTGCGAGAGCCGGTGACCACGGTAATCCGGGCGGACCCAGTGTGCCCCGGCACAGTACACGACACCTGTTATGAGCTTGGCCGCCGGCGCGGTAACGATGCAGGTCTTCCCCGATGCTTGCCGGGCGTAAAACATCTCTCGTGCTTCTTCCTCCAAGCTCGTATCCGGCCAATAATGAATACGTCCAGCCTGTGTTACGATGATCTCGCCATCCTCGCTTTCTCCAGATATCCAATACGAATTCTCGGGGTTTAGATTGCAGTATGCCGGGTTAAAAGTGTTTATGACGGGGAACCAATTTCCTTTGACCACCTCTCCCTTGTTGAGATACACAAGTTCATCCCAATCGTGGCGCAGATGCAGGCGAATGCCCATGGCGCGCGCGGCCTTGTCGCCTTCGAGGACAAATTTAGAAAGCAGCGGCGCCGGGCCATGCTTGATGGTCAACGCATCAGGCAAGCGCAGATTGTTTTCTGGAACGATATTCGGATAAATGCGACTCATCGCGTTCCTCGCCAGCGTTAGGATGCCGCTCCCACGCCGTGGCTTTCCCTGTTTCGCCTCTCCGCTTTTCGCGCGAAGCCTTGGGGGCGCATCTCGCGCGCCAATCCAAAACCCGTAAATTTTTGTTAACGGATTGTCAACGATCAAATTAAAAAATGATTCTTTCGGAATCGAGATCCGAAGCGAAAGGCGAAGTCGGGTCGCCGCTCGGTTCGGCGAAAGCCCGCGGGCGGGTCTTGCCTCACGCGCCGGAGAACGGCATTGATGGGGCGTCGTTGCTGCAGGGAGGAGATCTCTCATGCGCAGCCTATGGCTCGATCGCGAGGCCGAGCGGATCGCCGCGCACTATGGGGAAACAGGGGTCAGCCGCGATCTCGCGCTCCGCGTCTACACCTCTCGGCTTCTCGGAGGAGAGCCGAAGCTCGTGCTCCGCGGCGGCGGCAATACCTCGGTGAAGACGGTTGTCGAGGATCTTTGCGGCGAGGCGGTCGAGGTTCTTTGCGTCAAGGGCAGCGGCTGGGATCTCGCCTCGATCGCGCCCGAAGGCTTGCCAGCGCTCCGCCTCGCGCCCCTCAAACGACTGCGGCAGCGCGCTCAATTGAGGGATGAGGAGATGGTGCGCATCCAGCGCGCAAACCTCCTCGATCCCGCCGCCCCGAACCCTTCGGTCGAGACGCTTCTTCATGCGTTCTTGCCGCACAAATATGTCGACCACACGCACGCTTCGGCGGTGCTCTCTCTTGCCGACCAAAGGGATGGCGCGGAGCGCTGCGGCGATCTCTACGGCGGGCGGCTGGGGATCGTGCCTTATGTGATGCCGGGATTTCTCCTCGCCAAAAAGGCGGCCGAGATCTTCGAGGCGGATCCGGAAGTCGAAGGCCTCGTCCTCTTGAAGCACGGGCTTTTCACTTTTGGCGAGGAAGCGCGAGAGTCCTACGAGCGCACGATCGATGCGGTCGCTCTCGCCGAAGAGGCGGTCGCCCGCGGGCGGCGCGCCGTCTTTTTTCCCGCCGCGCTTCCCGCCGAGATTGCCGAGACCGACGCGGTGGCGCCGGTCCTGCGCGGCGCCTGCGCCATCGCCGACCCGCGAAAAGAGGGAGCGTGGAAGCGCTTTGTTGTCGAGTTTCGCGGCGATCCCGAAATGCTCGCTTATGTCGGCGGCATGGATCTCCCACGCTATGGCCGGGCCGGCGTCGCGACCCCCGATCACACCTTGCGCACCAAGAATTATCCCTTGATTCTTCTGCCCCCCGAAAGAGGGCGGCTCGCAGGTTTCAAGGAG
>JAJYIC010000254.1 GCA_021790295.1 Pseudomonadota bacterium
ACGGCTACGCTCTTTCCCGCTCTCCTGGCGAATGGCTGCTCGCGCCGCGACGCAGCCCCCGTCCGGTGTGAGAAATGCGGGTCAAGCGAGCGGGCTTTTCGGCGCCGGCTTTGAGCTTTTCGCGCCCTCTTACTCTTCTTTTCTGGTTTTGCGGCGGCCTTCTCATCGTTTTTGTCGTTCTGCCGCTTTTGAGCCTCGGGCTGACGCCGAGCGAGGCGAGTTTCCTGCGCGCGGTTTCGAGCCCCGATCTTAGAGGCGCCCTTTTTCTTTCCGTCGAAGGGGCGGGTCTTGCCGGCCTTCTTTCGGCTCTTTTCGGGGTTCCCCTTGCCTATGTCCTCGCCCGCTCGCGCTTTTGGGGCAAGAGCGCCCTTGCGGCTGTGATCGATCTGCCGCTTGCGGTTCCGCATACGGTTGCCGGCATCGCCCTGTTGATGGTGTTCGGGCGGGACGGCTTTCTCGGCGCGCCGGCCGAACGGTTTTTGGGCCTGCGCTTTTGGGGCACTCTCGCCGGGATCGTCGCCGCGATGCTTTTCGTCTCCCTGCCTTATACCGTGAGCGCCGCGCGCATCGGCTTCGAAGCGGTCGATCCGCGTCTCGAACAGGTGGCGCGCAGCCTCGGCCTCGGGCCGTGGCGCACTTTTGCGCGGGTCAGCCTGCCGCTCGCATGGCGCAGCATCCTCACCGGGATGACCCTCAGCTTTGCCCGCGCGATCAGCGAATTCGGCGCCGTCATGATCCTCGCCTATTACCCGATGACGGCGCCTGTCCGCATCTACACTCTTTTCGTCCGTTTCGGGCTCAAAGAGGCGGCGGCGGCGAGCGTCGTTCTCCTTCTCGCCTGTCTCGGGCTTTTTGTTCTTTTGCGCGCTCTCGCTTCGGGGCGCAGGAGCCTGTGAGCAGAATGCCCCCCGCCGCCGCGGTTTCTGACCTTGCGTTGAGGCTCGGCTCGTTCCGGCTCCGGGCTCTCGATTTTGCCGTTGCGGAAGGCGAGACTCTCGTCATCCTCGGCCCCAACGGCGCCGGGAAATCGGTGACCCTCGAGACGATCGCCGGTTTTCACCGCCCGCAACAGGGAGAGATCCGCATCGGCGGGCGCGAGGTGACCTTTCTGCCGCCCGAACGGCGCAACATCGCTCTCGTTTTCCAGAATTTCGGCCTTTTCCCGCATTTGACCGTCGCCGGCAATCTGCGTTTGGCTCTCGGCGCGCGGCGCCGCGGCTCGGGGCCCGGCTTCGATCAACTTCTTTCGGAGTTCGGCATCGCCCATCTCGCCTCGCGCGCTCCTGCGGCTTTGAGTCCCGGCGAAAAGCAGAGGGTCGCTCTCGCCCGCGCTCTTGCCGCGGAGCCCGACCTTTTCCTTTTCGACGAGCCTTTCTCGGCTCTCGATGCAAGGACGCGCGAGCGTTTGCGGGGCGAACTTGCCTCCTTTCTGCGCAAAGGCGGCAAATCGGCGCTTTTTGTCACCCATGATTTCGCCGACGCCCTTGCGCTTGCCGATCGCCTCGCCGTCATGCGCGCGGGAAGCTTTGTCCAGGAAGGGCCGGTGCGGCGGGTTTTCGCCGCTCCAAAAGACCGCTTTGTCGCCGAGTTTCTCGGCATCGAGAACATTCTCCCGGCTGAAAGCGATGGGCAGGGTCGGGTGCGGATCGGGCAAGCCCGCCTCGAAGTCGGCGCTAAGGAGAAGGCGTTGCCGCCGGGCGAGCCGGTCTATTTCTGCCTCAGAGCCGAGGATGTCGAGCTTTCCGGCGGTGAGGGGAAAAACCGGCTTGACGCTCGCGTCCTCGAGGTCAGAAACGAAGGGGTTCTCGCGCGCATTGCCCTCGATTGCGGCTTTCCTCTCTTCTCGCGCGTGATGAGCCGCGAAGTGGAAAGGCTTAAGCTTTTCGCCGGCGCCAGGGTCGCCCTCGCCATCCCGCCCGAGAAGGTCCATCTTCTGCGCGGCGAGAACGGGGGCAGCGAGCGCGGCCAATGATCGCAGCGCGCGGAACCTGTGGCCTCGGACAGCGGAATTGCGGATAATCGCCACTCCGCCCGAAGGCGCTTGACAAGGATCAACGCTCGCGCCGGGCACCATCGCCGATGCTCTCTACCATGGATTACGAGGGTTATTTTCGCGAACGGCTTGCCGCTTTGAAGGCGGAAGGGCGTTATCGCGTTTTCGCCGATCTCGAGCGGCGTTGCGGGCGTTTCCCGCGCGCTTTCGATCACCGCCTCGGCGCCGAGGTCACCGTGTGGTGTTCCAACGATTATCTCGGCATGGGCCAGCACCCGAAGGTCCTGGCGGCGATGAAAGAGGCGCTCGAAACGATGGGCGCCGGCGCCGGCGGCACGCGCAACATCTCGGGCAACAACCATCTTCACCTTCTGCTCGAAAAGGAGCTTGCCGAGCTTCACGGGCGCGAAGCGGCGCTTCTCTTCACTTCGGGTTATGTCGCCAACGACACCGCCTTGTCGACGCTCGCCCGCGAGATCCCGGGGACGATCGTCCTTTCCGATTCCCTCAACCACGCTTCGATGATCGCCGGGATCCGCAACAGTCGCGCCGATAAGCAGATTTTCCGCCATAACGACGCCGAAGATCTGGAGCGGCTTTTGTCGCGTCTTCCGGCGCAAAGGCCAAAGCTCGTCTGCTTCGAAAGCGTCTATTCGATGGATGGCGACATCGCCCCGATCGGGGATTTGTGTGCGGTCGCCGATCGTTTCGGGGCGTTGACCTATCTCGACGAGGTTCATGCCGTCGGTCTTTACGGGGCGCGAGGAGGCGGCATCGCCGAACGCGACGGGGTCGCGCAAAGGCCGAGCATCATCCAGGGGACGCTCGGCAAGGCTTTTGGCGTGATGGGCGGGTATATCGCGGGCTCGGCCCTGCTCGCCGATTTTCTCAGAAGCCACGCTTCGGGTTTCATCTTTACCACCTCGCTCCCCCCGGTTCTCGCCGCCGGCGCGCTTGCCGCCTTGCGCCATCTCAAAGAAAGCGGGGCCGAACGGGAAGCCCACGGGCGCCGCGTCGCCTACCTCAAACGCCGCCTCGCCGAGGCTCATCTGCCGATGATGCCCTCGCCGAGCCATATCGTCCCGGTCGTCATCGGCGACGCGGAGCTGTGCAAGGCCGCCGCAGACGAGCTTTTGCGCCGCCACCGCATCTATGTGCAGCCGATCAATTACCCGACCGTGCCGCGCGGCACGGAAAGGCTGCGCCTCACCGCGACCCCTCTGCACAGCATCGAGGACATCGAGGCTCTGGTCGCGGGGCTTTCCGACATCTGGAGCCGCCTCACTTTGAGCCGCGTCGCCTGAAAGCCGGCGGGCGGCTCTTTCCCGGGCGCGCGAAAGCGGGTCAGGAACGGGCGGCGTGCAGAGCCGCCTTTTGCGGCCGTTCTTCGACGCTCAGGTTTTCCTTGACGCGCGCGAGGTCTTCGACGAGCCCTTCGCGCACCTCCGGCGGCAAGCCGGCCAAGGCCTCGGCGCGGATCGCGGCGTTGATGAGAAGGATGCATTCGATCACCGGCCGGGCCTTTGCCGTCAGCCACAAGGCCCTGACGCGGCGGTCGGTCGGATGCGCCCGCCGTTCGACGAGCCCCTCTTCGGAAAGCCGATCCAGCATGCGCACGAGGGCGATCGGCTCGATGTCGAGGCGGACCGCGACCTCGGCCTGGCTTACCCCTTGATGGCGGGAAACGTAAAGCATGATGGCGGCTTGGCGGCGGGTGATCGGCAGGCCGGTCTCGCGCGCGCGGCGCTCGAAATGCCTTTTGAGGAGGCGCGCGACATCGTTGACGAGAAAGCCGAAGCTGCGCCCGACACCCGCTTCCTCGCGCAGGGCCGGGCTTTGACCGGCGGCCGCAGAAGCCGCCGGCCGCCTCTCTTCATTCCGCAGCGCCACGCTGTTCCTCCGCAAAAGAGCCGGAGAGCGCCGCCGCCCGCGAGGGACGATAGGCGCCGCCCAAAGCGCGGCTCAAACGTTCGAGGTAGAGATAAACGACCGGCGTCGTGTAAAGGGTCAGCCATTGCGAAACGAGGATCCCGCCGACGAAAGCGATGCCGAGAGGCTGGCGCAATTCGGAACCGGCGCCTTGCCCCAGAGCGATCGGCAGGCTTCCGAAAAGCGCCGAAAAGGTCGTCATCATGATCGGCCGGAAACGCAAGAGGCAGGCTTCGTGGATCGCCTCGCGCGGGCTTTTGCCTTCCTGCCTTTGGGCAGTGAGGGCAAAATCGATCATCATGATCGCGTTCTTTTTGACGATGCCGATCAAGAGGACGATGCCAATGATGGCGACCACCGAAAGGTCGTAGTGAAAAATCCAAAGCATGACGAGAGCGCCGACCCCCGCCGCAGGCAAAGCGGAAAGGATGGTGATCGGGTGGATGTAACTCTCATAAAGAATGCCGAGGACGATATAGAC
>JAJYIC010000255.1 GCA_021790295.1 Pseudomonadota bacterium
GCTCGCGCAACTGCACGCGCATATCGACGAGGCCCGCAGAAAGCGCAAGCCCGCGCGCGTCGACCACCTCGACATCGCGGCCCGCCGCGAGCGGGCCGCCGAGAGCGGCGATCCGCCCCCCTTCGACGAGGAGGTCGCCTTCGCGATCGAGCCCGCTTTCGGGATCGAGAAGGCGGGCGCCGCGAAAAAGGATGGCGCGGGCCGGGGCTTTGTCGGCAACCGTCATTGCGCCTGCCGGTTTGCGGGATCGCGGTTGAGGATCTCGAGGCAGGCCATGCGCACCGCAACCCCCATCTCGACCTGCTCGCGTATGAGGCTTTTGACGATGTCGTCGGCGATTTCGCTGCCGATCTCGACGCCGCGGTTCATCGGTCCCGGATGCATGATAAAGGCGTCCGCCTTGGCGGCGCGCATCTTGTCGTAATCGAGCCCGAAAAAGTGGAAGTATTCGCGGCTCGACGGGACGAAAGAGCCGTGCATGCGCTCGCTTTGGAGGCGCAGCATCATGACGATATCGACCCCCGCGAGCCCTTTCTCCATGTCGTGGAAAACCTCGACGCCGAGGCGCTCGATCGCCGCCGGAAGAAGCGTCAAAGGCGCGACGAGGCGGACGCGCGCGCCCATCGCGTTCAAAAGCGCGATGTTCGAACGCGCCACCCGGCTGTGGAGGATGTCGCCGCAAATCGCCACCACGAGCCCTCCGAGCCGGCCTTTCCTGCGCCTGATCGTCAAGGCGTCGAGAAGGGCCTGGGTGGGGTGCTCATGGCTGCCGTCACCGGCATTGACGACAGAGCAATCGACCTTTTCGGAGAGGAGCTGCACGGCCCCCGATTCGGGATGGCGGACGACGAGAACATCGGGATGCATCGCGTTGAGCGTCATCGCCGTGTCGATCAAAGTCTCGCCTTTGCGCATCGAACTCGCGGCGACCGCCATGTTGATGACGTCGGCGCCGAGCCTTTTCCCCGCCAGCTCGAAAGAGGTGCGGGTGCGGGTCGAATTCTCGAAAAAACAGTTGATGATGGTGCGCCCGCGCAGGAGAGCCCGTTTTTTCTCCGCCTGTCGGTTGAGCGCCACATAGCCTTCGGCAAGATCGAGGATCTCGCCGATCTCCTCGGGCGAAAGGCCTTCGATGCCGAGAAGATGGCGATGACGATTGGAGGGCGCGGGGAGGGTTCGCTCCATCAAAGGCCGACTATAAAAAGCGGGGAGAAAAGCGGCAAGGGCCGCGGGGGCGCGACAGGCGGCCCAGGGAGCGAGGCGGCGGATTTGAAGCGGAGGCGGCTTTTCTTATATTCTCGCCTTCCCTTCACATCCTAGACATGGAGAGAAGACGATGGCGAAAGAAGGCGCAGCCGCCGCTCTGTTCGAAAAGGGGTTGCGGGTGCGGCGCGAGGTCCTCGGCGCCGAATATGTAGACCGCTCGATCAAAAACGCCGACAGCTTTATGGAGCCTTTCCAGAAGCTCGTCACCGAATGGTGCTGGGGCGAAATCTGGACCCGGCCGGGGCTCGACAAAAAGACGCGAAGCTTTTTGAATCTGGCGATGTTGACCGCCCTCAACCGGCCGAACGAGGTCAAGCTTCACGTGCGCGGCGCCATCAATAACGGTCTTAGCCGCGCCGAGATCCAAGAGGTCTTTCTGCAAGCCGCGATCTATTGCGGCGTCCCGGCCGCGCTCGAAAGCTTTCGCGCGGCTTCCGAGGTCCTGCGCGAAATCGACGGGAAAAAAGCGCGCTAGGAACGGGTCAGGAAAAGGCGGGCGCCGGCGTCATAGGGCGCAGCGCGATCCCCGCTCCTTCGAGCCGCTCTCTGACGCGCTCGGCCAAACGCACCGCCGCAGGGTTGTCGCCGTGGACGCAGACGGTTTCGATCCCGACCGGGATGCGCTTTCCCGAGACGGTGATGACGGCCCCTTCGCGCACCATCGCGAGGACGCGCTCGCAGGCTTCCTCGGGGTCGTGCAAAAGAGCCCCCGGAAGGCGGCGCGAGAGAAGGGTCCCGTCCTCGTCATAACCGCGGTCGGCATAGATCTCTCGCGCCAGCGGAAGGCCCTGTTCTAGGGCCGCCTTTTCGAGTTCGGTCCCGGCCTGGACGACATAGATGAGAGAGGGATCGAAAGCGGCGATCGCGCCGCCGACGGCGCGCGCGACGGCGCGGTCGACCGCGGCGAGATTTTGTAGCGAACCGTGCGGCTTCACATGGCGCAGAGGCACTCCCTGGGCGCGCGCCACGCCCGCAAGGGCGCCCAACTGATAGACCACCATTTTCATGATGTCTTCGGGCTTCTCTCCCTGAAAGGCGCGGCGGCCAAAGCCCCAAAGGTCGAGAAAGCCCGGATGGGCGCCGACGCCGACGCCCTTTTCCTTCGCCCCTGCGAGGGTCTCGAACATGACGAGAGGGTCGCCCCCGTGAAAACCGCAAGCGACGTTCGCCGAGGTGACGATGGCAAGCATCTCCTTGTCGCTTCCCATCTTCCAGGCGCCAAAGCTTTCGCCCATGTCGCAATTGAGATCGATCGCATCCATCGCTTTCACCTTCCCCGGGCAGCAAAGGGAGCCGCGCCCGCCCGATAGATCCCGAGTAGCGGAGAGTGTGGGAAAAGTCGGGTCCCATTGCAAACCTTCCCATTCCGGGTGCGATCCTTTGCGGCGGGCGAGCCCGCTCTTGACCCGCCCACTCTTGACGCAAACCGGTAACGCCTTTTCAAATGGGAGGATGATCGGCCTTCCCTCTCTCGAAACCCTCGAAGCCGCCTCTGCATTCGTCCACAAGGTCGTGCCGCCGACCCCGCAATACGAGTGGCCTCTTCTTTCCCGGAGGCTCGGCGCAAGGCTCTTTCTCAAACATGAAAACCACACCGCGATCGGCTCTTTCAAGATTCGCGGCGCCCTCGTCTTTCTCGACCGGTTGAAGCGCGAGGAGCCCTTGGTGCGCGCGGTCGTTGCCGCAACCCGCGGCAATTACGGGCAGAGCGTCGCCTTCGCCTGTTCACGCCTCGGGCTCGAAGCGAGGATCGTCGTTCCCCTTGCCAACAGCCGCGAAAAAAACCGGGCGATGGCCGCTTTCGGCGCGAAACTGATCGAGGCGGGAGAGGATTTCGACGCCGCTTATGCTTACGCCCGAGCCCTTGCCGAGGGCGAAGGGCTGCGCCTTCTTCCTTCTTATCACCCTCTTCTCGCCGAAGGCGTCGCCAGCTACGGCCTCGAACTTTTCCGCGCGGCCCCCGATCTCGACACCCTTTATGTGCCGATCGGGCTCGGCAGCGGCATCTCGGGGATGATTTTCGCGCGCGAAGCGCTTGGCCTCAAAACCGAGATCGTCGGCGTCGTCGCCGAAAAGGCGCCCGCTTATGCACTTTCATTCAAGGCCGGGAAGCCCCTTTCCACAGAGAGCGCGGATACCTTCGCCGATGGGCTTGCCTGCCGCATTCCCGACGCGCAAGCGCTCTCTCTTATCCGCCGCGGCGCCGGGCGCGTTTTGACGGTCAGCGAAAGCGAGATCAAACGAGCGATGCGCATCCTTTTCAGCGACACCCACAATATCAGCGAAGGCGCGGGTGCGGCCGCCTTTGCCGGGGCGTTTCAGGAACGCCAAAGGATCGCCGGAAAGCGGGTCGCCGCGGTCCTCTCCGGAGGCAATATCGACCGCGGCCTTTTCGCGCGGATCCTCGCCGAAGAAGCGGACGACGCTTGAAAAGCGCCTTTCCCGGGGCTTATCCGCGCGCGATCTCGCGAGCGATCAGCATCCTTTGCACTTCGCTCGTTCCTTCGTAGATCTGGCAGACGCGGACGTCGCGGTAGATGCGCTCGACCGGGAAATCGGCGAGATAGCCCGCGCCGCCGTGGATCTGGATCGCGCCCGAGGCCACCCGTTCCGCCATCTCGGAGGCAAAGAGTTTCGCCATCGAGGCTTCCTTGAGGCAGGGTTCGCCCGAGTCGCGCAGGCGCGCCGCTTCGAGGACGAGGCCCCTCGCCGCGGCGATCTCGGTCGCCATGTCGGCAAGGCGGAAGGCGACCGCCTGGTGCTCGATGATCTTTTTGCCGAAAGCCTCGCGCTCGCGGGCATAAGAAAGAGCGGCCTCTAGAGCCGCCCGCGCCATGCCGAGAGCCTGCGCGGCGATGCCGATGCGCCCTCCTTCGAGATTGGAGAGCGCGATTTTGTAACCTTCGCCTTCGCCCCCGAGCATTTGATCGGGCGCGACCTCGACGTCTTCGAAAGCGATCTGCGCCGTATCGGAAGCGCGCTGTCCCAGTTTTTTCTCGACCCGGATGACGCGATAGCCGGGGCTCGAAGTGGGAACAAGAAAGGCGCTGATCCCTTTCTTGCCGCGCCCTGTATCGCTGACGGCAAAGACAAGCTCGAAATTGGCGCTCGCGCCGTT
>JAJYIC010000256.1 GCA_021790295.1 Pseudomonadota bacterium
ATCGACGCCCTTTACGCGTTCGCCAACTTCGGGCGGGAGATAAAGCTCGATCGCGGCTTCGAGGCTCGAACCGAGCCTTTTTGCCCCGCGCTCGATCTCGATCGCGCCGGTCAGAAGCCGCCGCAACTGCCGCAATTCCGCCCAGCGCCGCCCGAGAGCCGGGTCATGCCAATAGGAGGGGGTTTGGCGGAAGCACTCGCAATGGACGCTCAGCTCGCCTTCCCCGACGTCTTCCCCCCAACGCGAAAGCCACGCTTCTTCGGCGGTAAATGAGAGGATCGGCGCCAGCCAGCGGACGAGGCAGTGGAAGACCTCGTCGAGAACCGAACGCAAAGCCCGCCGCTTCACCTCGCGGGGCGAATCGCAATAAAGCCGATCCTTGCGGATATCGAAAAAGAAGGCCGAAAGATCGAAGGTACAGAAATTGTAAAGCGCCGTATAGAGATCGTGATAGGCGTAAGCCGCGATCGCCTCGCGCACCAGCCGGTCGAGTTCCGAGAGGCGGTGAAGGAGGAAACGTTCGAGTTCAGGCATCGCCTCGAAGCCGACTTTCTCCTTTTCGTCAAAACCGTCGAGAGCCCCCAAAAGATACCGCAGCGTGTTGCGCAGGCGGCGGTAGCTTTCGCTGTGAGCCTTGAGGATCTCGGGGCCTATGCGCAAATCCTCGGCAAAATCCGAAGCGACGACCCAAAGGCGCAGGATGTCGGCGCCGTGGGTTTTGAGCACATCCTGCGGGGAGATGACGTTGCCGAGGGACTTCGACATCTTGCGCCCCTCTTCGTCGAGGACGAAACCGTGGGTCAAAACCGCGCGGTAAGGGGCGGCGGCGCGCGTTCCGCAGGCTTCGAGAAGAGAGGACTGGAACCAGCCGCGATGCTGGTCAGAGCCTTCCAGATACAAAGAGGCGGGCCATTCGAGTTCCGGGCGCCTTTCGAGGACAAAGCTGTGGGTCGAGCCCGAATCGAACCAGACTTCGACGATGTCGCTCCCTTTCTGCCACTCTTCGCTGCGGTATTCCTTGCCGAGAAATCGTCCCGGCTCGCCCGTAAACCACACGTCGGCGCCGGCCTTTTCGACCGCAGAGGCAATTCTTTCGACGACGGCGGGGTCGCGCAAAGGCTCCCCGCTTTGGCGATGGGTGAAAACCGGGATCGGAACCCCCCATGAGCGCTGGCGCGAGACGCACCAGTCGGGGCGGCTTTCGACCATCGCCTCGATGCGGTTTCTGCCTTGGGGCGGGATCCAGCGGGTCGCGGCGATCGCGGCCAGAGCCTTCTCGCGCAACTGGTTGCGCGTCATGCTGATAAACCATTGCGGGGTATTGCGGAAGATGAGAGGCGCCTTCGAACGCCAGGAATGGGGATAGGGATGAACGAGGCTGCCGCGGGCGAGAAGCGCCGCGGCCGCCTCGATCTCGGCGATCACGGCCTCGTCCGCATCGCCCTGACGGCCGTCGGCCAAAAGGACCGCGCGGCCGGCGAAAAGAGGGACGCTTTCGAGATAAACGCCGTCCGCCCCGACCGTATCGGGAACCGGCAAATCATGCGCCCGGCCGAGTTCGAAATCATCGGCGCCGTGGCCGGGGGCGATGTGGACAAGGCCCGTCCCCTGGTCGCCGACGACAAACCCCGCCGGGAGAAGAGGCACCGCGAAATCGTAGCCCCGGCCTTTGAGAGGGTGGTGTGCGATCGTCCCCGAGAGCGCGCTCCCTTTGAACCGGCCCTGGACGCTCACGTCTTCGATCCCGGCTTTGGCGGCGACCTGCGCAAGAAGGGGAGCGGCGAGGAGGAGCGTTTCGCCTTCGACGGCGCGGCTTTTCTCGCTTTTTCTCTCGACGCGGATGACGAGATAGTCGAGCGCGGGGTTGAAAGCGATCGCCCGGTTTCCCGGGAGCGTCCAAGGGGTGGTCGTCCAGATCAGAGCCGAAGCCTTTGCGAGAGAAGAAAGACCGCTCTTTTTTATGGGAAAGCGCACCCAGATGGTCGTTGAGCGGTGGTCGAAATACTCGACTTCGGCGTCGGCGAGGGCGGTCCCTTCGGGGACCGACCAGAGAACCGGCTTCGAGCCCCGATAAAGCCCGCCGTTCAAAAGGAACTTGCCGATTTCGCGGACGATCTGCGCCTCCGCCTCGAAAGCCATCGTCGTATAGGGATGCTCCCAATCGCCGATGACGCCGAGGCGCTTGAAATCGCGCTTTTGCACCTCGATCCAGGAGGCGGCAAAGCGGCGGCACTCCTGCCGGAATTCGGCGATGGGAACGCTTTCCTTGGGTCGGTTCTGGGCGCGATAATTCTCTTCGACCTTCCACTCGATGGGCAGGCCGTGGCAGTCCCAGCCCGGAACATAAGGGGCGTCGCGCCCCAGCATCTGCTGGGCGCGATTGATCACATCCTTCAAGATCTTGTTGAGCGCGTGGCCGATATGGAGATCGCCGTTGGCGTAAGGGGGCCCGTCGTGAAGGACGAATTTCTCGCGCCCCCGCGCCGCCTCGCGCAGGCGGCGGTAAAGGCCGATCCTCTCCCAGCGTTCGATATATAAAGGCTCGCGTTTCGGCAGATCGCCGCGCATCGGGAACGCGGTTTTCGGCAGAAAGACGGTGTTGCGATAATCCGCAGGCATCGGCGATGCTTTCCGCAAAAAGCGAGGAAACTAGTCGAGGCGGCCCTTTCCCGTCAACGCAGGCCCCCTTCCTCGAGAGAGGGCGTTTTGGCGAGTATGGCGCGGGCGCGAAGGGCGTCTTCGCGGATCTGGGCCCGCAAGGGTTCGAGCCCGGAAAATTTCCGCTCGGGCCGCAAATACTCGATGAGTTTCACCCGCAGGTGCCGTCCATAAAGATCGAGATCGAGATCGAAAAGATGCGCCTCGAGAAGGGGCCCCGTGCCGGGCCAGGTGGGGCGCAGGCCGAGGTTGGCGACCCCGCCGACGCTGCGTCCGCCAAACGGATCGTCGGCCCCTTCGCCCTTGACGCGCACCGCATAGACGCCGAAACGAGGGCGCAGATAACAATCGAGATCGAGATTGGCCGTCGGGAAGCCGAGTTTGTGCCCGCGCCTTTCGCCGACGGCGACCCGGCCGTCGATCTCCCACCAGCGGCCGAGTTGCGCCGCCGCTTCGGCCGGCTTTCCGCTTTGCAAAAGTTCGCGGATCCGGGTCGAGGAGTAAGGCAGCTTTCGGGCGCCGCGCACGGGTTCGACGACGGCGACGTCAAAGCCGTACTGCGCCCCCGCGGCGCGCAAAAAAGCCGGGTTGCCGCGCCGCGACTTGCCGAAAGTGCAATCGTAGCCGACGACGACGACGCGGACCCCGATCGCCCCGACGAGGATCTCCTCGATAAAGGCTTCGGCGCTCCTTTCGGCGAATTGGCGATCGAAATGCCGGACGAACAAAAGCTCGACCCCAAGGCCCTCGAGTTCGCGCTCCTTGACGCGAAAGGGCGTGAGGCGGAACGGCTCGCCGGGGGGCTCCAGAACGCTTTTCGGGTGCGGCTCAAAGGTCAGGACGGCAAGCGGCAGTCCCTGCGCCAAAGCGTGCGTTCGCGCCTCGGCGATCAGCGCCCTGTGCCCGAGGTGAACCCCGTCGAAATTGCCGATCGCGAGAACCGAAGGGCGGGGGTGGTCCGCTCCGGGGCCCGGATGTCGGATGACCTGGATCACGGCAAAGCCTCGGATCTCGAACTGAAGAACATCCCTCGCAAAATAGCGGCAGAGGAATAGCCGGTCGAGCCGGGCGCCCGCAAATGCTATAGACGAGGCTCGCCGCCGCGCAAAGAGCATGGAGGGAAGGCGTGTGCGATCCGATCGAAAGCGCGCTCGAAACGATCTCATTCGGCCCGGACGGGCTCGTCCCCGCGATCGCCCAGCAGCATGATACGGGCGAGGTGTTGATGCTCGCCTATATGAACCGCGAAGCCGTGCGCATCAGCCTTGCCGAAAGGCGCGCCTGCTACTGGTCGCGCTCGCGCGGCCGTTTGTGGCGCAAAGGCGAGACCTCGGGACAGGTCCAGATTCTGCGCGAGATGCGCCTTGATTGCGACGGGGACGCGCTTCTTCTTCTCGTCGACCAGAAAGGCGTCGCCTGTCACACCGGGCGCAAGAGCTGCTTTTTCCGCGCCTTCAAGGAGGGCGGCTGGGCGATCTTCGCCGCGCCCGAGGTTTGCCCCGAGATCCTTTATCCCGGCGGGCCTTGCGGGGAAGGTCCCGCAGGCTGAGAGTGCCCCCTCAACGCAACGGCGGGCAGCTCAGGTTTGCGCTGATCTCCGCAACCAAAGCGCTGTCGAAGGGCTGGTTGGCGTAACGCCTGTTATAAGCGGCGACTACGGCGTTATAGCGCAGCGTCGCCCTGCGGGCGGCCATGACCGCCGGCCTTAACCCATGCTGGCCGA
>JAJYIC010000257.1 GCA_021790295.1 Pseudomonadota bacterium
CCTTGCGCGGGTCGCGCGGGATCGCCGAAAGGAGCCATTCGTCCCTGCGCTCTCTGTCGTCCTCGCTGGCGCTGCGCAAGGCAAGCCCGAACACCGAAGAGGGCAGGTAAGAGAGGAATTTGCGCGCGCAAAGAAAAGCCTCTTCTTCGCTTTCGGCGGCATGATCGACGGCGCCGGCGCGGGTCGCGATCTCCCACCCGCCGAGTTCCGCTTTTTCGAGTTTCTGCCCGGTTCGCTCCACGACCGGAGGGCCGGCGACAAATACCGCCGACGTCTTGGTCATCACCGAATAGTGGCTGGCGGCAAGGCGCGCGGCGCCGAGACCGGCGACCGAGCCGAGGCCGAGCGAAACGACCGGCACGATCGCGAGATTGCTCGTCGTCAGCCCGTGGACGGTGGTCGAAGGCGAGATCCCGCCCGGAAGATTGGCGCGGCCCGTCAGTTCGATCGTCTTGACCGAACCGCCGCCGCCCGAACCTTCGATGACGCGCAGGATCGGAAGCGCGAGTTCCCTCGCCATCTTCTCGGCCAGAACCACCTTTTCCTTGATGCTCGCATCGGCCGAACCGCCGCGGACTGTAAAGTCGTCGCCGCAAACCACGACCGGCCGGCCTTCCACCATCGCTCTGCCCATGACGCAGTTGGAGGGGGTGAAAGAGAGGAGCCGGTTTTCCTCGTCATAGGACGCCTTGCCGGCGATCGCGCCGATTTCATGAAAGCTTCCGCGATCGACGAGAGCGTCGATCCGCTCGCGCACCGTGAGCCGCCCGCCGTCGTGCTGGCGTTTGATCCGCGCCGGGCCGCCCAAGGCAGAGGCGATCCTTTCGCGCGCCCGCAAATCCTCGAGTTCGGGTTTCCAGGTCATTATCCCATCCTCAGAGCCCATCCTCAAAGACCGCCGCCCGCCGCTTCGAGCCGAACCAGCGCGTCGACGACCGCGAGACCGCTGCCCTCCTCGTATAGGATGACGGGATTGAGGTCCATCTCGGCGATTTCGGGGACGCCTGCGGCGATCTCCGAGATCGCGGCGATGGCCCGCGCGAGAGCGCCCATGTCTTTGGCTTTTCCGCCGCGCGCCCCGGCGAGAAGCGGGAAGGCACGCAGGCGGCGCAGCATCGCCAGCGCCTCCTCGGGCGACAGAGGCGCAGAGTGGAAGACGATATCCTGCAGCACTTCGACGAAAAGGCCTCCGAGCCCGACCGCGACGAAAGGCCCGAGCACTTTGTCGCGCTCGACGCCGATCATGACCTCGGTGCCGCTTTCCATCATTTCGGCGACCACAACCCCGCGCGGCTTGATGAGCGGCAGAGAGCGCCGGGCGCTTTCGAGAACCTCGCGGCAGGCGCGCGCGCAGGCGTCATGCGAGGCGATGCCAAGGCGCACGCCGCCAGCCTCTGTCTTGTGGTCGATGCCTTCGGCGTCGATTTTCACTGCAACCGGAGAAGAAAAGCCGGCAAAAGCCGCCGCGGCTTCTTCGGGCGAATCCGCGCGCAGGACCCGCGGGACCCGCAGCCCAATCTTCGCAAGCTGCGGGAAAAGATCGGCTTCCCCGAGCCTTTTCTGACCCTTTGCGAGCGCCTCGCGCATGTGTTCCCGCAGCTCCTCGATAACCCCGGCCTCGACTGTCGCGGCTTTGCGCTCGCGCGGGCGCGGCCCCCGCGCATCGAGGAGCCGGCGCATCGCCCGCACGGCGCGGCTCGGGTCGGGGAGGAGCGCAACCCCCTCCTTTTCGAGGAAGGCCGCCCCCTCAGGCGCCGAAGCGAGCCAGGCGACCACGACCGGCTTTGCCGCCTTGGCGATCGCGGGGGCGAGCGCGCGGCAGAGTTCCTCCGCATTGCGCCGCACGACGCCAAAGCAGCAGAGAACCATGTCGACGCCCTCGTCGGCGGCAAGGCTTTCGAGAACCGCCGCCGTTGCGGCGGCGTCCTCCATCGCCACCCCGACCAGATCGACCGGATTGCGCGCCGCGACATAAGGCGGCAGATGGCGCGCTATCGCCTTTGCCGTCGCCGCCGCGAGAGGCGCAAGCCGCAGCCCGAAACGGTGCAGGTGGTCGGCGGAAAGGACGGCAAACCCGCCCGAATTGCCCATCACCGCAACCCGGCTTGCGCGCGGGACCTGTCGCACCCGGGCAAAGGCGAGGGTCGCATCCAAAAGCTCTTCGATGCTCTCCACCGAAATGATCCCGAGCTCGGCAAAAAGCGCGTCGCAAAGCATGTCGCGGCCGGCAAGCGCCCCCGTATGGGAAGCGGCCGCAAGCGCCGCATCCGGGCTTTTCCCGGTTTTGAGGATGACGAGAGGCTTGCCGCAAAGCCGCGCCCTCTCGGCCGCCCGGCAGAAACGATCGCGGTCGCGTATCCCTTCCATATAGCCGGCGATCACTCTGATGCGCGGGTCTTCTGCCATAAAGGCGACGGCGTCGGCGAATTCGAACCCGGCTTCGTTGCCGGTGCTGACGATATAACCGATGCCGAGGGAGCGACTCATGCACTCGGCCGCGAGAAGCGCCGCGACGAGACCGCTTTGCGAAACAATCGCGACCGGGCCCGGCTGCGGGTGACCCGCCGCGAGCGCGGTCGAGAAATTGACGGCGAGACCGTTAAAGAGGTTCGCCACGCCTTGGCAGTTGGGGCCGCAGACGACGAGGCCGGTGCTGGCGCATAATTCGCGCATTTCCCGTTCCGCCGCCTCTCCTTCGGGGGAAAGCTCGGCAAAGCCGCTCGAATAGATCACCATCGCCCCGGCGCCTGCCGCTGCGGCCTCGCGCACCGCGTCCATCACCCCGCCCTGAGGGATGGCGACGACGATCAGGTCCGGGACTTCGGGCAAAGCGGCCAGAGACGAATATGAGCGGTAACCGAACAGCCGCTCATGGCGCGGATTGATCGGATAGACGCGGCCGGCAAAACCAGTTTCCGCAAGATAGGCGATCGGACGGCCGCCGGCCTTGTTGCGGTTCGTGGAGGCGCCGAGGACGGCGACCGATTGCGGGTTGAAAAGCCTCCCGATATTAGCTTCGCGCCGCCTTGCCGCGGATTCTTCCATCGCCTTCCTCTCGCTTCCCCCCAGAGAAGATCCAAAAGATCCGGGCAAAGCCGACCTCGCCGGTGGGGCTTTGCCCGTTTCCTCGTCTTCTCCCTCCGCCAACGGCCATCCCCGTTTTGCCCTCGCATTGATCCTCGTCAAGGATAGGAGGCAAGCGTCATCGTCCGCGGGCCCATCGAACGTCCCCGCCGCGCCTTCGGCACGCTTATCCCGCTTATCCCGAAAGCGGACCCTCGGCGCTCTCGCGAGAAAAGGGGATGACCGGCAATAGGAGGTGCGAAGGGTGGAGGCGATCCGCGAAGACGCGGTTACGCGCGATGCGCGGGTGCTCTGCCCTTCCTTCGGCTTCGAAGGAATTGGGGTTGACGTCGAAATGCGGAAAATTGCTGCTCGAGACGTCGAGGCGAAGGCGGTGCCCGCGGCGGAAGAGATTGGCGACCGGGAAAAGCTCGATGGTGATCCCGTAAACGTCGCCCGGAACCAAAGGCGCCGGCCGCTCCCAACTGTCTCGGTACCGCAACCGCAAAAGGCCTTCGCAAAGGTTCATGGCAGAACCGCGCGGGTCATCCCGGCTCGGCGGATAAAGATCGACCAGCTTTGCCGTAAAATCGGTGTCCGGAGCATCGGAAGCGATCCAGAGGCGGAGCGCGATCGGACCGGCGATTTCGAGATCGCGTTCGAGAGGCGGCGTTGCGAACACCAGCACATCGGGGCGAAAAGGGAAGGCGTTCTGGTCGAAAGCGCCGGCTTCCATGACGGGTTCGCCCGAACTCAAGGCCCCACCCCGGGTCGGCGCCGGATCGCGCGGGTCGAAGGCATAGTCGATAAAGGCCCGCTCTGTCTGCGGCGGTGCCCAGGCGAGAGCCCCCGCGGCTTCCAGATAAAGGCGCGTCCAGCGCGTTTGCGGCAAAGGCCAACGGGCCGCGGCGCGCCAACGCCCGCCTGCTTCGAGCCGGCCTTCGCCATTGCGCCGGCCGCTGCCGCCGCCCATGACGAAAATGCGCACCGCCGGTTCCTTTTCGACCCCGTTCAATAGGCCTTTGATGGAGCGGTCGAACCAGCGCCGGCGCAAGGCGAAAAAATCCTCGGCGAGGTTGCCGTCGACGGGGGCCAAAGGGCCGAACTCGACCTCGCCCGCGTGGCTCGACGAACGCTCGCCATGAGTCCAAGGGCCGAGGATCAGTTGCATTGGGCTTTTTTTGGCCTTCGAGAGACCGGCGTAGTTCTCCACCGCGGTCAGCGCATAAGGGTCGTACCAGCCGGAGAAATGGACGATCGGGACATCGGCGTAACCTTCCCGGAAACCTTCAGCGTAGATCCCGGGCTGTTTCCA
>JAJYIC010000258.1 GCA_021790295.1 Pseudomonadota bacterium
TGTTGCGGGCGGGGCGGCCGAGGCTCTTCTCGCCGCCGCGGGGGAAGAGGAGGCGCTTCTGGTGATGGGCGGTTACGGCCGCAGCCGCTTGCGCGAATGGGTCTTCGGCGGAGTGACCCGGCGCGTCCTCCAGGGAGCGGCCGTCCCGGTTCTGATCGCTCATTGACGAGCCCGCCGAAGTCGCAAGCGCTTTTGCCGGACGCTTCGACGCGGAGAATTCAGGGCGCCTTTTGCCGCGAAGGCCGCGTCAGCGCAAAGAGATCGCGAAGCTGGGTCTTGCCCGGAAGCGGTTCGAGGGTGAAGACGCGCCCGTCGAGAAGGCGAGTCGTGCAGGCATACTGAACCCTGCCGTCGATGGCGATCGCGCAGGCCTTGCAGGCGTTCGCATTGATGCAGCTATAAGGGACGGCGAGGGTCGGATCGCGATGGGAGCGGATCCAGAGAAGGGCGTCGAGAATGCTTTCGCCTTCTTCGAAAGGGACCGCGAATTCGTCGTAGCGAGCGGCCTCTTCGCCTTCGCTGCCGCGGCGCACCCGCAATCTTGCGCAGCCCTTTGCGGTCATCGGCAAAACCGCGCCCTGACCCTGCCGTCGCGATCCATCTCGACGAGCAGGGTCTTTTCGAGGGCGGGATCGCTTGCGGGAAAATCCTCGCGCTGATGGGCGCCGCGGCTTTCGCGCCGCAGGGTCGCCGCGCGCGCCACCGCCTCGGCGGCCACGAGGCTGCCCTTCAGTTCGAACCAATCGGCAAGCATGGGGTTGAAGCCTTTGACCGGGGCGATCGCCGCCAGGGGAAGCGCGCGGCGCAAAGCGCCGATGCGCTGGGTCGCGTCTTCGAGCGCGCTTTCGTTGCGGAAAGGACCGACGGCGTTCCACATCACGTCGCGCAACTCTTCGAGGAGGGCGAGAGCCGGCTTTTCTCCTTTCCGGCCCGCCGCGGCTTGACGCAGGCGATCGACCGCCTCGCGCGCGCCTTGGGGAGAGGAGAGGTTTTGCCGTCCGCGCGCGTATTCGGCCGCGAAACGTCCGGCGTTTTCGCCGAAAACGAGAGCCTCGGGAATGGCGTTTCCCGAAAGCCGGTTGGCGCCGTTGGCGCCGCCCGCCGCCTCGCCCGCGGCAAAAAGGCCGGGGAGCGAACTTTCCAGACGCGCGCCGACGCGCACGCCTCCCATATGGTAATGGGCGATCGGGGCAACCTCGACCGGCCCCTTTTCGAGATCGACGCCGCCTGTGCGAAGCCTCTCGACGACCGGTCCGAAAGCCTTGTCGATCCTTTCCTTGCCGACATGGGCAAAAGAGAGATAAACGCCGCCCTTGGGGCTGCCGCGCCCGGCCGCCACCTCTTTCGTGATGGCGTAAGTCAAAAGATCGCGCGGCGTCGTGTAACCGGGCTCCTCGTCGCTTCCGTAACAATCGAGGAACTCTTCGCCTTTGCCGTTCAACAGCTTCCCCCCGAGCTTGTAGCGGAACGGGTCCCAAAGGATCGGGTCGACGCCGACGAGGCGGGGCGCCAAATGGCCGATCGGGAAAAACTGCACGAACTCCATGTCGCGTAGTAGAGCCCCGGCCTGAAGAGCCAGGGCATAGCCTTCGCCTCCGAGATTGGCCGAGGCGCTGTTGCGGCGAAAAATGCGCGACAGCCCGCCGGTCGCCAGAACGACCGCTTTGGCGGCGATCGTCGCCGGCTCGCAAGCGGCAAAATCGAACCCGGCGGCGCCGACGCACTCGCCCTCGTCGACAAGGAGGTCGGTGACGGTAAAGGTGTCAATCTTCGTGATGGCGCTTTCCCGGACAATGCGGCGCCTCAAGGTCTGGGCGAGGGCGGTTCCGGTAGCGAGAAAATCGACATAACAGCACCGCGGGCGCGAATGTCCGGGCGCCGAAACCTGTGCGATGCGGCCGTCGGCGCGGCGCGCCCAGCCGATCCTCCAGCCGTCGAGTTCGCGGATGCGCTGCGGCGCCTCGCGGCAAAGGAGCGCCGACAGCTCCTCTTCGCAAAGGCCGCGCCCGGCGGCAATCGTGTCTTCGAGATGCGACTCCCAACTGTCGGGGCATTCTTCGGCGAGCGCCGCCGCCACCGTCATCTGCGCCATCACCGTCGCGCCGCCGCGTCCGATCATGCTTTTGTCGACGAGAAGGACGCGTTCGGCTCCCCCTTTGACGGCGCCGAGTGCGGCATACATTCCGGCGCCTCCGGCGCCGATGATCAGGATGTCGGCGTCGAAGTGGCGCATGGTTTTCGTCCGCTCGCAAGAAGCGCGACGATCGGCACGGCAAAACTGCCTCCGTCGCGATAAGAATGGGCAAGCCGCGCGATCTCCCTTTCGATCGCGGGCAAGGCGCGCCCGGGCTGAGCCGCGATCAGGGCGCCGGTGCGCACCGTTCCCTGGCGGAAAGTGGCGAGGAGTTCGCCGGGCGAGGCAAAAACCCAAAGCCGGCGTTCGCGGCGCACAAGCGCCTTTTCGAACCCGGCCGCCTCTAAAAGAGAAAGGACGTCGCCCGGCGTCTTCAGCCCCCCGCCCGAAGGGGGAGCCTTGACCGCGACCTTTTCTCCGGCGGCCTCCAGAGCGTCGAAAAGGAGTTTCCAGGCGATGTTTTCTTGCGGTTCGGCCCAGCTTGTAAAAGCGATCCTTCCCAAAGGGCGAAGCACCCTCAGCCCTTCCTTCAAAGCGCGCAGCGGATCGGCCACATGGTGGACGCCGAAATTGGCAAAGACGGCGTCGAAAGCGCCAACGGCAAAGGGGAGAGTTTCGGCGTCGCCGGCGAGGAGGGGAAGCTCCGGGTGGGAAGCGCGCGCCGCTCTGAGCATCGCCGCCGCAAAATCGACCCCGACCGCAAGCGCTCCGCGCAACGCAGCGGAAGCCCCGGCCAGACCCGGGCCGCAGGCGAGGTCGAGCACGCGGTCCCCTGCGTCGACCCCGGCGGCGTCGAGAAGAGCTTCGAGAAAACCCGCCGTCACCCGGCCAAAGCTCGTCCCATAGCCCGCCGCCGCACGTTCCCATCCCTCCTGCTCGAAAGCGCGCAAATGGGTGCGGTCGAAACTCATCTTTGGCGGCTTATTCGAGAAAGCTCGCAAAATCGGCGACGGGAACCCGTTGCGGTTGAAACCCGTTGATCCTTTCCTCTGAGAGAGCATAGCCGAGCGCCATGCCGCAGACCACGATCTCCTCTTCGCCGATCGCGAGATGCGCGCGCAGGATCTTCGGATAATTCGCGGTCGAGGCTTGCGGGCAGGTATGAAGGCCGAAGCCGCGCGCCGCCAGCATCAACGTCTGCAGGAACATGCCGTAATCGAGCCAGGAGCCGACGGCGAGACGGCGGTCGATGGTAAAGACGAGACCGACTGGAGCGCCGAAGAAATCGTAGTTTCTCGCGTGATAGGCGCGTGAAGCGGCGTAGTCGCCGCGGGCGATGCCGAGAAGCCCGTAAAGGCCCCAGCCGCAGGCCCTGCGGCGCCCGAGATAAGGCTCGAAGAGAGTCTCGGTATAATAGTCGTATTCGCGGCCGTGACCCGGCTCCTCTTCGAGAAAGGCCTTTTGCATCGCCTCCGAGAGCGCTTTGAGCCTTCTGCCGGTCAGAATATGGACGCGCCAGGGCTGGATGTTGTTGCCGCTCGGCGCGCGCCCGGCGAGTTCGAGAAGACGCTCGATCAAGGCGCGCGCAACCGGGCGGCCGGAATAAGCGCGAACCGAACGCCGCGTCAGTATCGCCTCCTCGACATCGCGCGCCGGGCCGGAGAGGACCGAGTCCTTTTCCCCCTCTTTCTCCATCGCTCTTCCCTCTTTGCCGCAACCGGTCGCAAGATAGCGGCAAACGGGGCGCGGGCGAGTGTCTTTCGGCCGCGGCCTTTTGCAAAGGAGATGCGAGCGATGATGCTTATCAGCCCCGCCTTTGCCTCAGGCGCAGCCATTCCGAGCGAATATACCTGCTCGGGCGCCGACATCTCGCCGCCTCTGTCCTGGGCGGGGCTCCCCGGCGCGACCAAGAGCCTCGTTCTCGTCGTCGAAGATCCGGACGCGCCTTCTTCCGGGACGTTTCGTCATTGGGGCGCTTTCGACATCCCGCCCGCTTTGAAAGGCCTTCCCGCGGGTTACGGTCCCGCTCGTCGGGCCTCCGGCTTTCGCGAACTGAGGAACGATTTCGGAAGGGTCGGTTACGGAGGTCCTTGCCCGCCTTCCGGAGGGGGGACGCATCATTATCATTTCCGCCTTTTGGCTCTCGGCCGCGCGAGCCTCGGCCTCGCCCCGCAGGCGAGCATCCTGGCGCTCCTCAAAGCGGCCGAACCTTATGCGATCGGCCGCGCCGAACTGATCGGCACCTACCGCCGCTAGATCCCCGCAAATCCTC
>JAJYIC010000259.1 GCA_021790295.1 Pseudomonadota bacterium
GTGATCCGCGTCGGCGGCGCCACCGAGGTCGAGGTCAAGGAAAGAAAGGACCGCGTCGACGACGCAACCCACGCAACCCGCGCCGCCGTCGAGGAAGGCATCGTTCCGGGCGGAGGCTCCGCCCTCCTTTATGCGGCAAATGCTCTCGACGGTCTCACCCCTGCGAACAACGACCAGAAGGTCGGCATCGATATCGTCCGCCGCTCTTTGCAGGCGCCGATCCGGCAAGTGGCCGAAAATTCCGGCGCCGACGGTTCGATCGTCGTCGGCAAGCTCATCGATCGCAACGATCCGAATTTCGGTTTCGACGCGCAATCGGGCGAGTACGTCGATATGGTCCGGGCCGGGATCATCGATCCGACCAAGGTCGTGCGCCTTGCTCTCGAAAATGCCGCTTCGGTCGCGGGGCTTCTCATCACCACCGAAGCGATGGTCGCCGAAAAACCTGAAAAGAAGATGGCGCCCGCAATGCCTCCGGGCGGGATGAACGGCATGGACGACTTCTAGCCGCGGTTGCAGAGAAGGCCGGCGCCCCGAAAAAGCGGCGCCGGCCTTCTTCTTTCGAACTTCGGGCGATCTTCGGGCGCGGCGGTTTCCGCCGCGCTTTTGTTTCTGCGCTCTTTGGTTTTCGGAAACCGCCCAGAGGGCCGGGATCGGCTTCCGGCAGGGAAAGCCGCCTTTCTCGAAACGAGGCGGGCGGCGCGGTTGACGGGATCCCAAAAGAAGAACAAAATAGGAACTCATTCGCGACGAGATGGCCGTGCCGCCAACAAAAAAGGTTCTTCTTTCGGCGCTTGCCGAGCGCGTGCGGCAGATCGAGAGGCCGCGGGCCTCTTCGCACGGGGTCTTCTCCTTTGGCTTCGAAGCCATCGATCGGGCTCTGCCTGCAGGCGGTCTCGCGCGGGGGGCTTTGCACGAGATCCTCGGCGGGGGCGAGGAGGATGGCGCTCTTGCCGCCGCCTTTGCCGCTCTCATTTTGGGGCCTCTTGCGGCGGAGGGCGGCCGCATTTTGTGGTGTCTCGCCAAAGCCGATCTTTATGGCCCCGGTCTTGCCGCGGCGGGGCTCGATCCCTCCCGCCTCCTTCTCGCCGAGACCTCTCGCGAGGATCTCCTCTTGTGGGCGATGGAAGAAGGGTTGCGCACTCCGGGGCTCGCCGCCGTTGTCGGCGAGACGAGGAGGCTCGATCTCCTCTCTAGCCGCCGCCTGCAACTCGCCGCCGAGCGCTCCGGCATCCCCGCTTTTGCCTTGCGGCACCGGCGAAAAGGCGAAAAAGCGGCACTTTCCTGCGGTCTGCCGAACGCGGCGGCGAGCCGCTGGCGGATCGGGCCATTGCCTTCGATCGCGCAAAAAGGGGAGCCGGGGGTCGGGCGGGCGCATTGGCGGGTCGAACTTTTGCGCTGCCGCGGCGCAGCGCCCGCTTTTTGGGAAATGGAGGTCGAGGATGGGGCGGGTCTTGTCTTTGTGGCTCCGGGAGTGGCCGATCGACCGTTGGCGAAAGAAGAAGGCTCGCCCCTCTATGCGGCCCTTTGAAGAAAGCGCTTTTGCTTCGGTGGTCGAAAAAGGCGGCCGGCGCCTTCTCGCCGCAGTCAACCGCAAGGCGGCGGAAGAAGGTCTTTTGCCGGGGATGCCCCTTGCCGATGCGCGCGCTTTCCTGCCTTCTCTCGAAACCGCCGCGGCCGAGCCCGAAGAGGATCAAAAGGCGCTCTGCCGTCTTGCCGAATGGTGCCGGCTTTATAGCCCCTTGACCGCTCTCGAAGGGAGGGAAGGGGTGCGCATCGAAATTGCGGGCTCGGCTCATCTCTGGGGCGGAGAAGAGGCGCTTGCCGCCGATCTTGCAAAAAGGCTCGAACGGGAAGGGATCGCCCACCGCATCGCCGTCGCCGCCACCATCGGTGCGGCCTTTGCGGCGGCCCGCTTTGCCGCCGGCGAAGGTCCTCTCGTCCTTCCCTCTTTTGCGACCGGCGAGGCTCTCGCGCCTTTGCCGGTCGCAGGTCTGCGTCTTCCCCCCGCGACGGCGCAAGGGTTGCGGCGCCTCGGCCTCAAACGGATCGGCGATCTTTATGCTTTGCCGCGCTCTGCGCTCGCCCGCCGTTTTGGCGACTTTCTCTTGCGCCGCCTCGACGAGGCTTTGGGCCGGCGCGCCGAGCCGTTCGCGCCTTTGGCAGAGGCGCCTTTGCGCCGTTTACGCCTCGGCTTTGCCGAACCCGTTGCCGCCGCCGAAGATCTGAAGCGCGCGATCCTTTTTCTTACGGAGGATCTTTGCGGGCGGCTTGCGCGCGAAGGAAAGGGGGCGCGCCGCCTCGATCTCGCCTTTTACCGGCTCGACGGCCGGGTCGAGAGGATCCAACTCGGCACCGCCCGGCCGAGCCGCGACCCCCATCATCTCTTCCCCCTTTTGGGAGGGCGCCTCGAGGCCGTCGATCCCGGACCCGGCATCGAGGAGATGATCCTTTCCCTTCTTGCGGTCGAGCCTCTCCAAGCCGAGCAATGGGCTTTTTTTGGCTCTGCCGATGCGCCGAGCGTCCTCGCTCCTCTTCTCGATCGCCTCGCGAGCCGTCTCGGGCTTTGCGCGCTCTCTTCCCTTGGAGCGCGGCAAAGCCACATTCCCGAAAAGGCTTCGGTGCGCACCCCGGTTTCCTTTTGCTCTCGCCCCTCTGTCGCTCCTCCCGAGGCGCCGCGCCCGATCCGGCTCCTCATGCCGCCGGAGCCGATCGCGGCCGCCTTTCTCTTTCCCGACGATCCGCCCTTTCTTTTCCTTTGGCGAGGGAGGCGCCATCGCGTCCGGCGCGCCGATGGACCGGAACGGATCTCTCAGGAGTGGTGGGAAGGCGAAAGCGGAATCCGCGACTATTACCGCGTCGAAGACGAGGAAGGCCGGCGTTTCTGGCTTTACCGGACGGGGTTGCCGAGTAAAGGGGAAAGGCCTCTCTGGTTTCTCCACGGTCTTTTTGTCTGAAAAACCAGAAAATACATGCGCTCTTACGTCGAGCTTCAGGTCACGACCAACTTTTCCTTTTTGCGCGGCGCCTCGCATCCCGAAGAACTCGTTGCGCGCGCCGCCGCTCTCGGCGCGGAGGCGATCGCGATCACCGATCGCATGAGCCTTGCCGGCGTCGTGCGCGCCCACCGCGCAGCAAAAGAAGCGGGGATCCGCCTCCTCGTCGGCTGCCGTCTCGATCTTGAAGAGGGCGCAAGCTTTCTCGTCTTTCCCGAAGACCGCGCCGCTTATGGCCGTCTCGCGCGCCTTTTGACGCTTGGCAAGCGCCGCGCCGGGAAAGGCGAATGCCTTCTCGATTACGCGGACCTTGTGGCGCATGGAGAGGGCGAGGTCGCTATTCTCCTGCCGCCCGAAAAGGGGGATGCGCAAAGCCTGGCCCGCCACGCTGAAGCCGCGGCCCGCCTTGCCGGCGATTTTCCCGACCGCGCCTATCTCGCCGCGCATTTCCTTTATCGCGGCGACGACGCCCGCCGCCTTGCCCGCATCGCCCGCCTCGCCGAAACCCTCTCTTTGCCTCTTCTCGCCACCAACGACGTTCTTTACCACCGCCGCGAAAGGCGGGCATTGCAGGATGTCCTGACCGCCATCCGCGCCGGGGTGAGGGTCGCCGAGGCGGGGTTTCGCCTTTTTGCCAACGCCGAAAGGCACCTCAAACCCGCCGCCGAGATGGCGCGCCTTTTCCGCGGGCGGGAGGATGCCGTTTGGAGGAGCGCCGAAATCGCCGAGCGCTGCCGTTTCAGCCTCGACGAGCTTTCGGTTCACTATCCCGAAGAGCCTCTTCCGGAAGGGAAAACTGCGCAACAATACCTGGCCGAACTGACGGCGTCAGGAGCCCGCGAGCGCTTTCCGGACGGGATCCCCGACAAGGTTCAGGGTCTCATCGCGCATGAACTCGAACTCATCGCCGAACTCGACTATGCCCGCTATTTTCTGACCGTTTACGACATCGTCGGCTTTGCCCGGCGGCGCGGCATCCTTTGCCAAGGCCGCGGCTCGGCCGCCAATTCGGCGGTCTGCTATTGCCTCGGCATCACCGCCGTCGATCCGGCGCGGATCGATGTTCTTTTCGAGCGCTTTTTGAGCGCGGCCCGCAACGAGCCCCCCGACATCGATGTCGATTTCGAGCATGAGCGGCGCGAAGAGGTCATCCAGTACATCTACCAAAAATACGGGCGCGAGCGCGCCGGCCTCGCCGCGAGCGTCGTCTGTTATCGCTCGCGCCTCGCGATCCGCGAGGTCGGCAAAGCCTTGGGCCTTTCCGAGGATACGGTTTGTGCTCTCGCCGGAAGCGTGTGGGGTTGGAGCCGCGAGCCCATCCCCGACAAGCATG
>JAJYIC010000260.1 GCA_021790295.1 Pseudomonadota bacterium
GATCGAGCGCGCGGCGCGCCGTAACGCAAAAGGGATGCTCGGGCGGATAACCGAGAGAGTGGTACATGAGGATGGCGCTTACCATCGGCGGAAAGATCGCGCCCAATCCGTCTTCGCCGTTCAATCGCTCCGTGACGAACGAGACCGCTTTGGCGATGGCTTTGCGCCGCAAAAAGGCAGGGGAAAGCGGTTGCAACAGCCGCAAAACACGGTCGAGAACGGCAAAGGCGAAGGCGAGTGGGGAAGAGGAGCGGTCTTTGATCCATCCTTTGACGCTTAGGGGCGGCTCGACAAAAAGCTCGCCGATCCCGACCTGCCGCGGGTTTTTCGGTTTTGGTTTGAGCGCCATGACGACGAGAAGAGGGACGAGAGTGGTGCGCGACCAGTAGGAAATCTTGGAGATATGAAAGGGCGCGCCCTGCGGCAGGAGCATCAGTTCGACCGGCATGACGGGAACCGCGCGCCAGGGAACCTCCCCCCAAAGGGCGAGCAGGATGCGGGTGAAAACGTTCGCGCGCCTTGCGCCTCCGGCGGCGAGGATCGTTTCGCGCGCGCGAGCCATATGCGGCGCCAGAGGGTCGTCTCCGGCCGCTTTCAAAGCGAAATAAGCCTTGACCGAGGCGCTGACGTCGGCTTTGCCGCCGTGGAAAAGAGGCCAGCCGCCGTCTTCCCCTTGGACCCGGCGGATATAGCGGGCAAGGCGCGCTTCGACTTCGGGTTCGACCCTGCCGAGGAAATGTTGCAGCAGGATGTATTCCGAGGGGATCGTCACATCCGCTTCGAGTTCGAAAACCCAATGCCCGTCGCTTTTCTGGCGCGCGAGCAGAAACCCCAGCGTGCGGGCGAGGGCTTTCTCGAGCGCCGTCGGCGCCGCGGCTTTGCGGCCTGCGGAACCCGCCGCAATCCCCTCGTTCATGACGTTTCGTCCGCTGTCCTTTGCCGCCCCGTACCGGCACCCGCGTCGAGAAGGCGGGCCGCCGCAAAGCCAGAGCGAATAGCCCCTTCGATCGTCGCCGGCAACCCCGTATCGGTGTAGTCGCCGGCGAGGACGAGGTTTTGCCATTCCGTCGCCGCGCCGGGCCTTCGTTCCAGCTCTTCCGGGGAGGCGAGAAAGGTGGCGCGACGCTCTTTGAGGATTCGCCCCGCGGGTAGCGGCAGGGCGGCAAGACCGTAAGCGAACGCCGCATCGCGCCACAAACGCTCTTTGAGGCTTTCGCTCTCCTCGTCGAGAAGGTCGTCGGCGGCGCTGACGGTCACCGAGACGACCTCTTTCTTGCGAAAGACCCATTGCGCGGTCGCGCCGATAAGGCCGATGAAAGGCGGCGCAGCTTCGGGCGCGCGGACGCGGAAATGGGCGTTGACGATGGGGGCAAAGCGAAGGGGCGCTTCTAATCCGGGAACAAGCCGCTCTGCGCCCGCCGCCGGCAGCGCAAGGACGACGTATTCGCCTTCGCCGAGGGCGATGCGCGCCTTTTCGAACAAAAGGGCAGAGACGCGCCCTTCGCTGAAAAGAAGAGAGCGCAAACGGGCGCCGAAACGAATCGTGCACCCCGCTTTTTCAAGGGAGAGGACGGCCGGATCGACAAGGCTTTCCGAAAGCCCTTCGCGCGGGAGAAGCGGCCGGCAGGCGCGGCCCCCTCGCAAAAGGGTCTCTTCGAGAACACGCCAGAACAGCCGGGCGGAGCCTTCGGCGGCCGAAGTGTTGAGCGCGGCCACGGCAAGAGGCTCCCACAAGCGCCGGTAAAGCGCGCCCTTTGCCGCGAGGATATCGGCGACCCGCGCCTGCGGCCCTGCGCAGCGAAGGGATAACGGAGCGAGATACTCTCTCGCCCGGCTCCCGGGCACGCGGCGCCTTCGGCTCAAGGTCCACCACGGCAAGGCGCCGCGGCCGAGGCTGAGGCTCCAGCGTTCTCCGCTCGCCTTGTCGGCAAAGGCAAAGACCGGCTCGCCGGGGCCGTCGAAGGTCTTCTCCGCGGCGATCCAATCGACATAGGAAAGCGCGGCGCGATTGCCGGAAAGGAGGAGGTGGTTGCCGTTGTCGATGCGGCAGGAAAGCGCGCTGTCGTAATAGGAGCGGCAGCGGCCGCCGGCCTGAGGGGCGGCTTCGTAAAGCGCGACGCGCCGCCCCCTCCGGCACAAGGAAAGCGCGGCGGCAAGTCCGGCAAGCCCGGCGCCGACGACATGGATGAGGTCGCCTTCGGCCACGCGGCCCCTGCCGGCTCAAACGAGCCCGTGCCGCAGCACGAGCCAGAGTTTTTGCGGTGTCGAAAGAGCGACCCTGCGGCCGAGGTCGCGCCACTTCGAGGCCAGCAGAAGTTCGAGCGTCGCGCGATAGGTCGCGGCCATCAAGGCGGCCGGGCGCATCGCCTTGCGGTTGCAGGCGGCCATGGCGCTTTCGGCCGCGGAAAAATGGCTTTCGGCCATCCGCGCGAGTTCGGTGCAGGCCGCGGCCAAAGCGGGATGGCGCAAAACGGTGGCGGGGTCGCGCGCCGCAATCCCGTGGCGTTCGAGGATTTCGCGTGGCAAGTAAAGCCTTTGCCGCAAGGCGTCCTCTTCGAGGTCGCGCAGGATATTGGTCAATTGCAAGGCGCGTCCGAGGGCTTCGGCGACGCGGTGGGCGGCGGCGCTCGAATCGCCGAAGACCGGGACCGAAAGGTGGCCGACGGCGCTTGCGACGCGCCGGCAATAAAGGTCGAGCCAGGCGAGATCGGGGGCGACGCCTTCGCCGCGGGCGTCCATCTCCATGCCGTCGATGACGGCGAGAAAATCCTTTTGCGCAAGGCCGTAGCGCAGGACCGGTGCAGAAAGCGCGCGCGCCACGAGCCGCGACGGCCGGCCCGCGTAAAGGGCGTCGATCTCTTCCCGCCAGGCGGACAGACGCGCAAGCTTTTCCGCCACCGGCCGCTCTTCGTCGGCGATGTCGTCGACTTCGCGGCAAAAGGCGTAGATCGCATACATCCCTTCGCGGCGCTCGCGCGGCAGAAGCCGCATCGCCCAATAAAAAGAGGTCCCGGCGGCCGCGACCCGCTCGCGGATCGCCTCCCTCAGCGCTCCCTCTTCGAAGCCTGCGCCGAAGGGCGCCTCTTCTATCCTTTCCATCCGCTGAGGACACCCAAAAGAAAGGCCGTGAGGAAATCGCTTTTGGCGAGCGCCACCCTCTGCCGCAAAGGGTCGCCCCGCGAAAGCCGCGCCCGAAGCCGCGCGGCGAGTTCGACGATGACCGCGCATTCGCACCTGAGCCCGCGCGCCGCGACCGCCGGGGGCAGGCCGCGCGCCGTCGCGATTAGCCCTTCGGTGCGCGAAAGCAGGCGTCCGAAAACGCGGTAAAGCGGCGGGCTCGCTTGCGGCAGGGCGAGAGCGGCGACGCCGAGCCCTTCCTCTTCAAGATCCGAAAGCGGCACATAAACGCGGTCGAGCCGGCGATAGTCGAGAGCGCAATCCTGCAAGTGGTTGAGAACCTGAAGCGCCGAACATAACGCGTCGGAAAAGGGCCAGGTTTGCTTTCCCTCCCCGTGAAGGTCGAGGACCTGGCGCCCGACGGGTGAAGCCGAATACCGGCAATACCCCATCAGATCCTCCCAATCGCGATAGCGCAGTTTGGTCGCGTCGCGCCGGAAGGCGGTCAGGAGATCGAGGCAATGCTCGGCGGAAAGGCCGGTTTCCACGAGGCTTTTGCGCATGGCGGCGGCGGCCGGGGCGTCAGTTCCGGGCGCGCCTTCGAGAACGGCGGCCATGCGGTCGAGGCGGCGGATCTTTTCCGCGGCTTCGAGAGAGGAATTGTCGGCGATGTCGTCGGCATTGCGGGCAAAGCGGTAAAAGGCGTGGACATGAGGGCGCAGCTCGCGGCGGATGAGAAAGGAGCCGACCGGGAAATTCTCCCCGCCGCGGTCTTTGCCCGAAGGCGCTTCGACGGTGGAATGGCGCGCTTCGGCCGCCGTCGTCATTTCAGATATCCGTTCTCGGCAAACCATCCGAGGGCGTCCGCGATCCCCTCGCGCGCCGGCCGCGCGGTATATTGAAGTTCGCGCTCCGCCTTTGCCGATGTGAAATACATCTTTTTCTTCGCCATGCGAACGCCGTCGAGGGTGATAAAGGGTTCGCGCCCGCTGATGCGCGCCGCCATCTCGGAAAGGAGGGCGGCGCCGAAGGCGAGAGGTCGCGGCACCTTGAAAAGGGGAGGGCGGCGGCCGCGCTGGCGCGCGACCTCGGCGAGGATCGCTTTCAAGGTCATGTTGTCGCCGCAGAGGATGTAGCGCTCGCCGAGGCGTCCCTTTTCCGCTGCGGCAAGGTGGCCCAAGGCCACGTCCTCGACATGGACGAGATTG
>JAJYIC010000261.1 GCA_021790295.1 Pseudomonadota bacterium
GTCTCTTGTCCCCGTGAAGGCCGGGCAAGTTTGCCTGCGCCTTTATCCGCGCCTCGATCCAAGCCCGCAATGAGCCGCGGCGAAGGCGAAGACAAGTCTGCGAACGCCGTTCTTGCGGGGTTTGCGCTCAGAGAAGCGAGCATCGCCTTGATGATCGCGACGGCGATGCAGGCTTTCGATGCGACCATGGTCAATGTCGCATTGCCGCGGCTCGAAGCGACGTTCGGCCAGAGCATCGCGCTCGGCTCTTGGGTGATGACGAGTTACCTCTGCGCCGCCGCGGTCACGGCGCCCCTCACCGGGTGGTTGCGCCGGCGTTACGGGGCAAGGCAGATCCTCGCCGGCGCCATCTTCCTTTTCGTCTCCGCTTCGCTCTTTTGCGCCGTCGCGCCGTCGGCGCAGATCCTCATCCTTGGCCGCTTTTTCCAAGGCGGAGCGGCCGGCCTCATTCAGCCTCTGGCGCAAGCCACGCTACTCGACATCCACCCGAAACGCGAGCACGGGCGCGTCCTTGCGTTCTGGGGCGCAACCATCATGACCGGCCCCGTTCTCGGCCCGGCCCTCGGCGGCGTTTTGACCGACCTGGCCTCCTGGCGCTGGATTTTCGCCATCAACCTGCCGCTCGGGTTGCTCGCCGCCGCCGGTTTGCGGCCTCTGCCGAAAGCCATCGAAGGACCGCGCGAAGCGGGCGTCGATCTGCGCGCAATCATTTTCCTCGCCCTCGGCGTCGGCGCGTTGCAGCTTGCTCTCGAACGCAGCATCGGCAACAACCCTTTGAAATCCATCGAGATAATAGGAGAAGGATCGATCGCGGCCTTTGCCTTGTCCGCCGTCGGTTTGCGGTCTTTGCGCACCCAGCTCGGTATTTTCAAGTTCGATGTTTTCAAGGATGTCAATTTTTGTATTTCCTCATTTTACACATTCATGATTGGCGCTTTGCTTTTTTCTACAATTGTTCTTCTTCCTGCTTTGGTCCAAGGCCCTTTCGGCCGCGATGCAACGACCGCCGGTCTCCTCCTTGCGCCCCGCGGTTTGATGACGCTATTGACGATGCTCTTCCTCGCCCGCGTGATCGGAAGGGTCGACCACCGCATCTTTCTCTTGATCGGTTTTGTGATGACGGCGGCCGCGCTTGAACTGGTGGCAGGCGCCCCGCAAAGCGGCGCGGAGGGTTGGCTTGCCTTGTCGAGCGCGCTTCTCGGAGCCGGGGTCGGCCTCCTATTCACGCCGCTCAGCACGCTGGCCTTTTCGACCCTGCCCGAAGCGGTGAGAGCGGACGGCGCCGGCGTCTACAGCCTTTTGCGGCAACTCGGAAGCGCCACCGGGGTGGCGGTTTTAGCGGCTTTGCTGCAATCAAGGATCGGGGCTCATCTCGGCAGCCTCGCGCCCCGGGGCGCCCCGCGATTCGGGTCTTCCTTCGCCCCTCCTATTGCCGCCGGAACATTTGCCGCTTATGCCGACTGCTTCCGCTGGATGGCGTTGGCGACCCTCGCCATCATCCCCGGGATCTTCATATTCCGAGTCCTCAAAGGAGGCTCGGAAAAGAGCGGGCGGCCTCAAAGCGCCTCTTCTCCCCCGCCCTGAAGCAAGGGATCTTCATCCGCCGCAGCGCGGGCCGGCGAAAGGCCCGCTAGTTCCGTTCGAGCCGGAAAAGTTCGTCCTTGATGCGCAGCTTTTGTCGCTTGAGATCGGAAAGCGTCTCAGGGTCCGGCCGCGGACGGTGGCTTTCCTCATCGATCGCACGCTCCAGGAACGCGTGCCGTTTCTTGAGCGTCTCGATCTCTTCCTCAAGCGACATGCATAATCCTCCTTGTGGACGACTTCTTCGCAAGATGATAACGCGAGATCGGCCGCTCGGCGAGAGCCCGGCCGAAGGGCCGCTTTGCCTATCTTTGCACATCATCTTTGCACATCATCTTTGCACATCATCTTTGCACATAAGGCGCAAACGCCCATTTTCGAGAGGGAAGAATGGCGGGAGAAAGCCGGAAACCGCGCCTGATCGTCGGCATAAGCGGCGCTTCGGGCGCCATCTACGGGGTGCGCCTGTTGCGGCTTTTGCGCCCTCTTGCGGTCGAGACGCATCTCGTCATCACCCGCGCCGCCGAACTGACCCTCGCCCTCGAGACCGATCTCAAAGCGGCAGAGGTGCGCGCCCTCGCCGATGTCGTCTACGCCCAGGGCGATTTTGCGGCCGCGATCGCCTCCGGGTCGTTCACGACCCTCGGCATGGTCGTCGCCCCCTGTTCGATGCGCAGCATGGCCGAGATTGCTACCGGGGTCACGACGACCCTTCTTACAAGAGCTGCGGACGTCGTCCTCAAAGAACGCCGCCGCCTCGTCCTTCTGGTTCGCGAAACCCCCCTCCACACCGGCCATTTGCGGGCTTTGACCCAGCTTTCCGAGATGGGCGCCGTTATCGCTCCACCGGCACCCGCCTTTTACACGAGACCCAAAACCCTCGACGAGATGATCGACCAGAGCCTCGGGCGCATTCTCGATCTCTTCGGCCTCGATGCCCCGTGGGTGAGGCGTTGGGGGGAAGAGGAAGGAAAGCGAGAGCGAAAGCCGGCGAAAGAACCGGGCGCGGACTGAACGCGACCGTTGGAGGAGGCTCCCCAAAACCCTTTCCGCTCTTCAGCCTTCGCCGAGGCAAATCCCAAGCCCTCGCGCGGTGCGCACCAAAGGGCCGTCGGGATCGACGAGATGAGGCCCCGCGATCGCCTCGGCGAGAGGAATATCGACGACGCTGCGGTTGCGCCACGCCACCATGCGGTCGAAACGCCCGGCAACGAGGAGATCGACCGCGGCAACGCCAAAAGCGGAGGCGAGAAGCCGGTCGCCGGCCGTCGGCTGCCCGCCGCGCTGCACATGGCCGAGAACCGTGACCCGGGTCTCGGCTCCGGTCAAGGCCGCGATCGCGTCCGCCAGGACCGCGCCGATTCCGCCATAGCTTTTCTGGCCGCCCGGATGAAAACGGTAGACCCATTCCCCTTGGGGGCTTTTGACCGATTCAGCGGCGACCACGAGAGCGAAATTGCGCCCGCGCCGGCGCAAAGCCTCGATATGCGCGGCAATCTTTTCGAGGCGGTAGGGGATTTCCGGGATGAGAATGACGTCCGCGCCTCCGGCAATCCCGGCGGCGATGGCGATATGGCCGGCGTCCCTGCCCATCACTTCGAGGATCATGACCCGGTCATGACTAGCCGCGGTCGGCTGCAAGCGGTCGAGAGCCTCGGTCGCGACCCATACCGCGGTATCGTAGCCGACCGAAGCCTCGGTTCCGCGGACATCGTTGTCGATCGTTTTCGGTATGCCGATAAAAGGGATCCGGCCCTTTTGCGCCAGCCGCCGCAGGATCGCAAAGCTGCCGTCGCCGCCGACCCCGATCAAGGCGTCGAGAGAGAGCGTGTGATAAGCCTCGATGATTTCCGCCGAGCGGTCGGCGAAATTCCCGTCCGGCATCCTGAAGGCGAAAGGATCGCGTTCGTTGGTGGTGCCGAGGACCGTTCCGCCGAGGCGCATCATCGCCGCGTCGAGCCTTTCGGGGTCGAGAGGCTCGACATCGGGCGGACGGCGCAAAAGCCCCATGGTTCCGTTGCGGATGCCGAGAACCTGCCAGCCGTAGGTTCCCGCGGCATGCCGGGTCACGGCGCGGATCACGGCGTTAAGCCCGCCGCAATCGCCCCCGCTCGTCAAAAGGCCGAGCCGTTTTGTCATCCTTTCTCCCCGTTCCTCTTTTTGCGGTTCGCACAAAGCAACCTTCCCGCAGCGTTGCCTCTATGCTAGCCTTCTCATATCGGACATGGATCTCGCCGTAGAAGCCTTAAAGGCAAAGCTTGCCGCGCTTAAGGTCGAGCATCGCGATCTTGACGAAGTGATCGCGCATCTCGGGCAAGGCGCGCCGTTCGACCAACTGCAATTGCAACGTCTCAAAAAGCGCAAGCTTTTTCTCAAAGACCAGATCTCGAAGCTCGAAAGCGAGCTATTGCCCGACATCATCGCCTGAAAGGGCGCAGTTTGCGCTCCTGGGCGCTCCCGGGCGCTTGCGCGCCTTCGCCTCCTCTTTATGATGGTTGGTTGCTCTCGTCTTTTGCAGGGAGAGGCAGGCAATGCCCGAGGCGAATGCGGCGGTCGGCATCATCATGGGAAGCCGCTCGGACTGGGAGACGATGCAGCACGCGGCTCTGACGCTCGACCGCCTCGGCATCCTTTACGAGGCCCGCGTCATCTCCGCCCACCGCACGCCCGACCGGCTTTACGACTATGCGAAAAAGGCGCGCGGGCGCGGCCTCAAAGCGATCATC
>JAJYIC010000262.1 GCA_021790295.1 Pseudomonadota bacterium
CCTATGTCTCGGCCCATGCCGTGACCTTGACGACGGCGGCGGGGACGACCGTTTCCGGCGCTTCCTTCAATTACGGCAGCGACGACAGCGCGGCGCTCGCCGCGGCGCTTTCCTATTGCGGCTCGGCCGCGCACGGGATCGTCCTTCTCGATCGCGGACGCTTTCTCGACAATTCGCAAAACCTGACCGTCCCTTCGAATTGCACCCTCGAAGGGGAAGGGACGAACATCAACGGCGGCGACGCGAGCCCCTTCTCGGCCGAGCCTTCGATCCTTCTCGCCCCCGCCTATTCGATCGCCCTTTCCGAGAACGCCGCCGCCAAAGGCTTTAGCATCGTCAATTCGCACCTGACTTCGCCTTCTTCCGCGCGCCTCGCCTTTCAGATGGCAGCCAATTTTTCCGGAACCGCGATCACCATCAACGCCTCGGGACCGATCGTCGAAGACGTGCCGATCACCGGCTTTGCCACCGGGATCGCGATCGGCGGCGCCTCTGCCGCCGCGAGCTGGTTCGTCAGGAACGAGAACATCGACGCGACGACCTGCCTTTCCGCCTCCCAGGTCTTCAACTGGTCTTTCGCCTCGGAGATCGCCTGTCATCCTTTTGCGACGCCGGCGGCGATGGCGAGCATCTCGGAAACCCTGACCGGAGCGGCGGACAACGGCTCGGGCGCGATCCGCCTCACCATGGCCTCGACCTCGGCTTTCCAAAGCGGAGACCTCGCCAATGTCTTCGGCGTCGGCGGGTTTACGGGAGCGAACGGGCGCTGCACGGTCAGTATCGTCTCGTCGACGCAGATCGATTGCACAGGCTCCTCTTCGGCGCCTTCGACGACGGCGAGCTTCAATTCGGGTTCGAAAGCCCTCCATCTCGCTTCGGTCACCAATATCGGGCCGGGGCAGACGGTTACGGGAACCGGGATTCCGGCGAGCGACACTGTCCAGTACGTCGATCCCTGGCAGAAGACGGTCACTATCGCGACTGCGACGACGGCGGCCGAGACGGGCGAGACCGTGACCTTCGCCAATCCGGCCTATGCCTCGGGCGGCACCATCGAGGACGATGTCACCGCGCGCCACGGACCCGCTTTCGCATACCAGAACGGGTCGAACCTGACGATTTCCGCCGCCGCCGAGTTCGGCCACGATGTCGGCTTTCTCGATACGGGAGGCGGCGACTGGGCCTCGCTTCTCGGCTTTTCCTGCGACCACGCCGCGACCTACGACCCGAACGTCACCTGCCTCGAGATGACGGGGAACACCAAAAACCTCGAATGGATCGGCGGCACCGTCATCGGCGGCGGCGCGATGGGCGCGCTTTATTACGACCCGACGGACACGAACAACAACAGCGTCATCTCCGGGATCAATCTTTCGGGGATGAACCTCGCCAATACCGGTTTCGTCTCGATGTCTTTCGGCGCCGCGGCGGGAAATCTTTCGATCGTCGGCTCCTCGCAGCCTCCCTGGAACCAGGCCGCGAATGTCGCCGACGGGGTCGGGCCGATCCGGCTTTCGAGCGATTCCTTTGTCGATCTTTCCTTCCTTTTCGATACGGCTTCGACCGCGAACGCCATCAACAGCGGCGGAGCGATCTCTCTCGGCGAGCCCGATCACCTGACGCTTACGCCTTTTTATTCGGGCCACCCGGCGGGGGTAACGGCGGCCGGCGCCGACAGCAACGTCGGCATCGGCCTTTATCCCAAGGGAACCTCGATCGTCACCGATTACGGAAATTTCGCGGCGACGCAGATATCGGCGTCGAGCACCGTCTCGACCGCAGGCTATACCGTTTCGACCCTTCCTTCGGGGCAGCCCAAAGGCGCGATCGCCTATGTGACGGACGCGACCTCCTGCAGCCTCAACGGCGCCCTGACCGGAGGCGGCTCGACCTTTTGCCCGGTCATCTACAACGGCAGCGCCTGGGTCGGAGGGTGAGCCGCGATGCCTAAAGGGGGCAGGAGAACGGCGCTTTCGACCGTCATCGCCGGGGCGCAGGACCTCGCCTCGCGGTTCAAAGGCGTCTTCGGGCTTTCCTCGATCTTCGGGCCTGGCGAACCTTTGGTGCCGCCCGAGCCGGAGCGGGTGCGAACCTGGGATTTTCCGGTCGGGTACAATTTCACCTATACGCCACGCGCCTGGGAGCCGATCGGCTTCGAGGAATTGCGCGCCCTTGCCGAAAACCACGACATCACCCGCCTCGCGATCGAAACCCGGAAAGACCAGATCGAGGCGCTTTCCTGGTCGATCCGCTCGCGCGACCCCAACAACCCCAAGGCCGACGCCGGGCCGCGGATCAAGAAGGTGACGCAGTTCTGGAACCATCCCGACGGCGAAAGGTCGTTCGGCACCTGGCTTCGAATCGCGCTCGAAGACCTTCTCGTCATCGACGCGCCCTCTTTCGAGATACGACGCAACCGCGGCGGCGAGATCATCGGCCTCGACAATGTCGACGGCGCGACCATCAAGGTCCTGATCGACGAGACCGGGAGGCGGCCGAAGCCTCCGGCTCCGGCCTTCGAACAGGTGATTCACGGGAGGCCTTGGCGGCTTTTGACCAGCGAGGACCTTCTCTACACGCCGAGAAACCCGCGGCCTTGGAAGGCTTATGGGTTTTCGCCCGTCGAACAGATCACCATGACGGTCAACATCGCTTTGCGCCGGCAGGTGATGCAGCTCCAGCATTTTACCGAAGGGAATGTTCCGGCCGGGCTTTTGAACGCGCCCGACGCCTGGTCGGCCGAACAGATACGGCAATTCCAAGAATGGTTCGACGCGACCCTTGCCGGCAACACCGCCCAAAGGACGCGCCTCGTCTGGGGGCCTTCCGGCACCAAATACCAGGCCTTCAAGGACGCGCCCTTGAAGGACGATTTCGACGAGTGGCTCGCGCGCATCGTCTGCAATGCCTTTTCTCTCGCGCCGAACGCCTTCATCCGCTACGTCCAGAGGACGACCGCCGACACCTTGATGGAAGCTTCCCTCAAGGAAGGGCTTTGGCCTCTGCAGAGCTGGGTGAAAAGGCTTGCCGACGGCGTGACGCAAGAGCTTTTGGGGCACCGCGACCTCGAATTCGCCTGGGACGAAGAGGAAGCCCTCGACCCGCAATCGCAAGCGAAGATGCTGGTCGATCTCGTCGCCGCCGGGATCTGGACTCGCAACGAAGCGCGCGCCCAGCAAGGCCTTGACCCGATCGACGGCGGAGACCAGGCGACGGTCGGCTCGGGGCAAGGCGGAAATGCGCCGCCCCGCGTCTCCGATCTCGCAGCCGCCGCGGCGCCTGCCGGCGCCGAAGACGCAAAGCCGGCCGGAACGAAGGACGCAGAGCCGGCCGGAACGAAGGACGCAGAGCCGGCGGCGCCGAAATTCCTCCTCAAGGCGGATGGCGCGCCGGCAATTGGCGAACCGCCGATGGCGGCCGACCCGCGCGCGCCGAAAAGGGACAGGAAAAAGCTCGCGGAGGCGGCAAGGGCGCTCGAATACGCGCTCGCGGGTGCGTTCGCGGCGACGGCGGCGGCGCTGGCGCCGGAGATCGCGCGGCAGGCGGCCGAGGTGCCTCGGCGAGGAGCGGGCGAAAGCGAAGACGAATGGACGCAAAGGACCGAGGCGGCCGTGGCGCTTATTCTCGCAGGCCAAAGCCTCGGCGGGTGGCAGGCGGTCCAGAAGCCGGCGCAAGAGCGGCTTTACGGGATCTTCCTCGAAGGCGCGAGCGCCGGGGCGCAAGCGCGCGATCTGGGACAAAGCGCCGAAGAGGCCGAAAAGACCGCGCGAGGCCTCGAGGACGACGCGGTCCTCTGGGCGCAGGAACATGCCGCCGCGCTGGTCCAAGGGATCGAAGAGAGAACGCGCGGGATGATACGAGCGAGCGTCGTCGACGCGCTGAAAAGCGGCAAGGGGACGCGGGAAGTCGCCGAGGCCATACGGGCTTCGCACGGGTTTTCGGCCGAACGCGCCCAGGCGATCGCGCGGACGGAGATCGCCAACGCGCATAGCGCGGGATCGCTCGAAGCCTATCGGAGGCTCGGTTCCTGGGGAAAGGAATGGGCCGTCGACGGCAATCCTTGCATGGTCTGCATCGGCAATGCCGCCGCGGGCCCGATCCCGGTCGATCAGGCTTTTCCCTCGGGCGACATGGCGCCGACGGCGCATCCCTGTTGCGAATGCGCGCTCCTGCCCGTGCCTTTGGCCCCGGCCGCGATGGCGGCGTGATGCGCCCGCTCGTCCCGAAAAAGCGGTGCGACGTGTGCGGCTTCGAGCGCGAGGAAGCCGGCGGCTGCGCGCGGACCTGGCT
>JAJYIC010000263.1 GCA_021790295.1 Pseudomonadota bacterium
GGGAGCACGCCCCCAAGGCCCCGAAGGCGGAACGCTTCCCGAACTCGCAGGCGCCGGTTCGGGGCGCGCGAAAAGGCCGCCGAGAAAGCTCGGCGCCGGCTTTGGCGCCTGCGCCTCCGCAAGCTCCTTTTCGAGCGCGGAGATGCGATTTTGCGCATCGTGAAGGCTGAAATCCTGGATCAGGACGGTTTGCACAAGAAAATAGGGCGCGTCCGGCAACTGGTTCATGGCCTCTTTTATGAGAGCCTCTGCTTCGGGGTCTTTGGCCCCGGCCTCCGCGCTTTTAAGGCGGGTGAGAAGAGTGGTGATCAGGTCTCTTTCCTGCGGGGTCATCGCTTCAATCCCGTGCAAAAAGAAAGGGCGCTCGCTTGCGCGAAACACCGCGGCCGCTGCGCTCCCGGCCGCGGTTGCGGTACATGTGGGAAGAGAGACTGCCCCTTCAATGAGCAAGCCAAAGGAGGGTCAAAGCCGGCGCCGGCCCATCGCCAGATATTTTTCGCGCCGGGCTCCTCTGAGGCTTTCGCCATCGAGGGCAAAGAGCGGGGAAAGCGCTTCTTCGAGCGCCTCGCCGAGCGCTTCCAGCGCCTCGCGCGGGTGCCGATGCGCCCCGCCCAAAGGCTCCGGGACGATGCGGTCGATGACGCCGAGGCGAAGGAGATCCTCGGCCGTCAAATGCAAAGCCTCTGCCGCCTCGCGCGCGGCCTCGCCGTTACGCCACAGGATCGAAGCGCAGCCTTCCGGAGAAATCACCGAATAGACGGCGTGTTCCAGCATCAACACGGTGTTTCCTGCGGCGAGAGCGATCGCCCCGCCGGAGCCCCCTTCGCCGATGATCGCCGCGACGAGCGGCACCTTGATGTCGAGACAGGTTTCGATGGCGCGGGCGATCGCCTCGGCCTGTCCGCGCGCCTCGGCGTCGACCCCGGGATAGGCGCCCGCGGTGTCGATAAAGGTGACGACGGGAAGGCCGAAGCGGTCGGCAAGGCGCATCAGGCGGCGCGCCTTGCGATAGCCTTCAGGCCTCGCCATGCCGAAATTGTGCCTGAGGCGCGCCTCGGTGTCGCCGCCCTTTTCGCTGCCGATGAAAACGACGCTGCGCCCGTTGAAACGGCCGACGCCGCCGACGATCGCCGCGTCCTCGGCAAAGGCCCGGTCGCCTGCGAGCGGCACGAAATCGGTGGCGAGAGCGCGGATGCAATCGAGCGCGTGCGGCCGCTCCGGATGGCGCGCGACCTGCACCTTCTGCCAGGCGGAAAGTCTGCCGTAGATCTGCCGTAAAAGCCTTCCCGCTTCCCGTTCGAGCTTTCCCACCTCGTCGGCGATATTGAAGTCGTTCTGCGTCGAAAGGTGGCGCAGTTCGGCGATCTTGCTTTCGAGTTCGACGACCGGCCGCTCGAAATCGAGAAAGCTCGGCATCGTTCAGCGCCGCCCCGTCAAGAGGGCGCCCTTTCCTTCGGGTTCGCCGCCCGCGCCGCGATCGCTTTCCCTGGCCTGCGCCAACGGATGCTTTTCTTCGACAAGGCGGCGCAAGCGTTCGGGAAGCACATGCGTATAGATCTCCGTCGTCGCGATATCGGCGTGGCCCAGCATCTCCTGGACGCTGCGCAGATCGGCGCCGTGGTCGAGAAGATGGCTGGCAAAGGCATGGCGCAAAACATGCGGCGACAGGCGCTTTGGCGGCACGCCGGCGGCAAGCGCTAATTCCTTCAAAAGCTGGCCGCAACGCTGCCGCGAAAGAGGGCGCTCCGATCTCCGCGAAGGGAAAAGCCAGGGCGAAGGCTCTCCTCGCGGCAGAAAGCGGGGGCGTATTTCGAGATACCGGGCGAGAGCCTCGCGCGCGGGCGCGCCGAGCGGCACCAAACGCTCCTTTCCGCCTTTGCCGCGCAAGACGAGAAAGCGGGGCTTCCCGCGCGCGGCGGCGAGAGGAAGGCCGAGCAGTTCCGATATCCTGAGGCCCGTCGCATAAAGAAGCTCGACGATAGAGAGAAGGCGAAGCCCCTCTGCGCCGCCCTTTCCGCCCGCCGCCGCGATCAGGGCCGAAACCTCGGCCTCCGACAGGACCTTGGGCAAAGGGCGGCCGAGGCGCGGGGTCTCGAGCCCCGCACTCGGGTCGTCTTCCCTCACCCTTTCCGAAAGAAGAAACTTGTAGAACTGCCGGATCGCCGAAACGCGCCGCGCGAGCGTGCGCGCCGCCGCCCTGCCGGAAGCGAGATAGTCATGCAAAAGCGGGGCGCTTGCCGCTTCGAGCCCGACCCCTTTGCCGTCGAGAAAGCGGGCGAGGCGCAAAAGATCGCCGCGATAGGCCGAAAGAGTGAGAGGGGAAGCCGCGCGTTCGGCGGAAAGCATCTCGAGGAAAGCCTCGAGATGATGCGCCCCTTTGCTCATCACGCCACTCTCACAGGCCGGAGCCGAGGGCGGCTTCGAGCGCGAGACGGCGCGCCGCGCCTATCAGCCCAACGCGCCTCAGGCTCGAGACCGCGGTATAAAGCACAAACGGATCGGTCGAAAGCCGCCCTCCCGAACCGGCGACGATGATCGCTTCGAGCACCGTCTCGCCGATCCGCTTTGCCCGCGCCGCTTCGGCAAGGTCGAGCCAGGAAACCGCCGGCGCTTCGAGGCGCCCGGCCGCCGTCCACGACGGCGGCGGCAGGCGCAGCCAAGCCTCGGTCGAAACCGCCTTGCCGAGACCGGCGAAAAGAGCAAGCGACAGCACGCTTTGCGCGACCTCGGCAGAATCCTGCTCGCGGTTTTCGCCTGCCTCTCCCGGCTTCTGCGCCAGATGGAGAAGAAGCGCGAGCCTTCTCCCTTCGCTCGCGGGCACAAGCGCCGTCCAGCGCTCTGCCCGCCTCCTTTCGCCCGCCGCAAGCGACAGCCGCGCCGCGTCCAAGGCCGAGGCGGCAAGCGAAGGATCGGGCTCGATGGCGCGCAAGGAGGGAGCAAGCAGCCTCGCCGCCAGAACAAACGATCCGTCCCGGCCGAACCTTCGGGCAAATTCGGAGATGCGGGCGAGGCGCTCGGCCGGGTTCGCCGCCTTCGCGATCGCCGCAAAACGGCGCGCGGGAGAGAATTTGGGCCCCGGGGGCAGAGCGCCGGGCGCGGCGGAAAAGAGAGCCCGCAAAGGCTTCGCGCCGAAAGCGCCAAAACGCGCCGCCCGCAAAGCGGCCAAAATCCGTGTCTCCGGGGCGGCCTTTTCGTCTTGAGCCAGAGAAAACGCGAGCGCCGGCGAAAGTCCGGAAACGAGTGAGGGAGAAAGGCCGAGCCCGGACGCCACGATGAGGCGAAGGAGAAGAGGATCGGGCCGAAACAACTCTTTGAGGACCTTGCCGGCCGAATGATGGGCAAGGTTGTCGACGGCAAGCGTCAGCCCATCGCCTTTTACCGCCTGCTCTTCGGCGAGGATCTGCAAACCGAGACCGGCTTCGCTGATCTTGCCTTCAAGCGCCTGGCAGGCGATGAGGGCGCGCTGCCAGAAAAGACCTCTCACCGCCCGAATGCGCTTGTGCACCGTACCGCAGGCTTGATCGAGGTCTCCCGCCGCCGCGGCCGCATCGACGGAAAGGCGCCACAAAGGCCCTCGCTTGCGCTGAGCGGCGGCGGTGATGACGGCGCGGGCGGCGGAAACCTCGCCGAGGGAAAGCAGAAGGCGGGCACGCAAACCCGGCAAATCGAGACCGGCGGCATCGGGCCCCCGAGGCGCCTTTGCCGGCGACAAGAGAAGGCGCCGTTCGAGCCCTTGCAGCGAAGGCGAGCGCGTGACCGGCAGATGGGCAAGAAGGGTATCGGCAAGAGCCCTTGGCGTTCCCTGCCAGAAACTCTCGGGAAGAGCCTTTCCTTTGGGCGATACGTCGCCGCTCCAGCCGGCGGAAGGGGCAGAGAGAGGCGTGCTCGAAACCCCTTTCCGAGGCGCGGAGTGCCCGGGGAAAAGCGATACGGGCGGACCGGAACTGCGCGCCGGAACCTCTCTCGGCAGGAACAGCGCGAGAAGAAGGAAAGAGAGCGCCAAAGCCTGCGCGACACCGCCTTTCAAGTGAGCGCTCCTAATGCGGGAAGCGGGCATCGGGGAGAACCTTCTCGACTGCCACCGAGGGCGCCGGAGGATTCCAGGTTGCAAGGAATAGAGCACCGCCCAGAACCGCGAGAAGGACCGCAACCACAAGGCCGATGATGAGCTTTCCCATGCCGCGCTCCGCCTTTCCAACCCTTTCCGCCCAACTCCTTGCGCATTGACGGCCGGCGGGCCAAATCCGACTATGCCTCCAAATATGGCAAATATGGTACGAACC